>CAZTDL010000954.1:0-1503 GCA_964612775.1 uncultured Lentisphaeraceae bacterium | reverse complement strand
GTCTGCGGCAGCCTGGGGTTCAACAAGGACATCAAGGAGATCCTCGAAGGGTTCGGCCTCGAGGAAGGGGCGAACTCGGACCCTAAGACCTTCGTGATCGAAAAGGCATTTGTCGGCTGAGATGGGTCTGGCCCAGGCGTTCGAAGACCACGGTTAGGACGGACTTATCCCTACCCCAAAACGCAATCGCGCCCCGCAAGGGGCGCGATTTTTTCGTATCAGAGGGCGGCGTCAGTTCGCGAGCGCGTCGCGAACCCGCTGCAGCTGGGTCTCCAGCGCCTCCGGATCATCCTGCGCCGCGACCATGTCCTTGATCAGCGTCGTCTTCTGCGCTGCGGGCAGGTCGGAGTCCTGCACAAGCGCGCGGGCCCGATCGAGATCGAAACCGTCTACAGTCAACGCTTCGGACTCCGCAGGGGCGGTTTCCGTCGCGGCCACGTTGTCGCCTGTCCCCTGCGTCGTGGTGTCTGCCTCGGGTGCGGGGGTCGCGGTGTCGCTCTCGGTCGCAGTCGCGGTATCGCTCTGAACAGTGGTCGTGGTCATCGCGCCGTTGCTGTCAGATGTCGTCGTGGTCTGCAGCTCCGCCCCGGTCGCATCGGCGGCTTCCTCGGCGGCCTCTTCCGTCGCACGTTCCGCGGTTTGGGCGGCTTCGCGCGTCTCCTCCGCCGCCTCCTCGATCGCCGTGGCGCTGGACTGCGCGGCGTTCTCGGTGGCTTGCTCCGCGTCTTCGGCCGCCGTTTCCGTGGCTTCCGCCGCCGTCTCGGCCGCGTTCTCGGTCGCTTGCGCTGCATCTTCGGCTGCCTCGGCCGTGGCCTCCGCCGCTGTCTCGGCAGCGTTGCCGGTCGCTTCCGCAGCCTCTTCGGCGGTGTCGGCGGTCTCCTTCGCGGCGTCTTGCGTGGCGGTCGCAGCATTGTCCGCCGCGTCTGCCGTCTCGGTCGCTGCCTCATCGGCGGCGCGGGTGGCCTCCGTTGCGACGTCCTGCGTGGTGTCGGCGGCATCCTCCGCCAGCGCGCGGCCCTCCTGGCCAGCTTCGACAGCTGCCTCCGTCGCCGCCTCGGACGTGGCGTCGGCCGCATCGCCGAGCGTGCGGGTCGTGTCCGCCGTCGTTTCCTCGGTCGCTTCCGCCGCGTCGCTCACGGCGTTCTCGATCGACTCCGCCGCATTCCCGACGGCTTCGGACGCAGCCGCCAGCACCTCGGGGGCATTGACGGCATCGGATGCGTCGCTCGCGATCTCCTGCGGTGACTTGCCCGTGAACAGAACGATACCCACCAGCAGGATCACCACCGCAACCAGTATCCAGATCAAATTTTTCATGCTTCCATCCCCATGGCTCTGCGCCCGGACCTGCGATCCGCGCATACATATTGACGTCCAAATGCGCATCTACGCAAACGGGATCAAGGGAAAATTGGTCGCATCCACGCAATCCGCCCCTATTTTGAGCCTTGAAGAGAAGCACCTGCGGGGCTACCTTGCAATATCCAAAAGGCTCAACAATCA
>CAZTDL010000953.1:0-1507 GCA_964612775.1 uncultured Lentisphaeraceae bacterium | reverse complement strand
ACCACACCAGAAAACACGAGTACTATATCAATTCCCGAGAGATAGGATGCGCCCGGGAACGTTTGAACTGGCAGAAGCTTGGGTGGCGTGCTATCTTTTATGTCATTTCACGAAAGGAACATGCCTAAAGATACGCATACAGAACCGACAGTCGGAACAGTTGTGCCGCAAACCATCACACTGAAGCTTCCCCCCGAGGGATTCCAGTGCGAGAAAGGCGGTGTTTTGCCTGAAATCAAAGTCACCTACGAGCGTTGCGGTGCCATCACGGCCGCAAACGACAATGTGGTGTTCATTTGTCACGCGCTCACAGGCGACGCGCATGTGGCGGGAATGCGCCCCGACGAGATCGAACCCTCCGGCTGGTGGGAGGGTATGATCGGTCCCGGCAAAGGGATCGACACCAATCATTATCAGGTCATTTGCGCAAATATCCTTGGCGGCTGCAAAGGCACGACGGGGCCCTCTTCCATCAACCCGGTCACGGGCAAACCATACGGCTCCGCTTTTCCAAAGATCACGGTCGGTGACATCGTTGAGGTCCATCGGCTCTTTCTCCGGCAACTCGGCATTACGCGGCTCGCGGCCGCGATGGGCGGCAGTTTCGGCGGCATGCAGGTGCTCGAGTGGCTGATCCGATACTCCGGCGAACTCGACAAGGGTATCGTGATCGCCTCCGCGGCAAACCTGAATTCCCAAGCGCTTGCCTTTGATATCGTTGGGCGTCATGCGATCGTCGGAGACCCGAACTGGAATACGGGCGATTATTACAACAGCGACTGCCTGCCTGACAAAGGGCTTTCCAGCGCTCGAAAACTCGCGCACATCACGTATCTCTCTCAGCCGCTCATGGACGCCAAGTTCGGACGGGAGAAACGCCCCGAATGGCTCACTGCTGATCCCGATTTCCGCAACACCATCGACCGTAATTTCGGAACATTCTTTCAGGTCGAAAGTTATCTGCAATATCAGGGCGAAAAATTTACGCAGCGTTTCGACGCCAACTCCTATCTGCATATTACGCTCGCGATGGACGAATATGACATCGCGGAGCGTTATCAATCCCTCGATGAGGCCTTCGCGGGCATCTCCTCGCGTGTTCTGATCGTTTCGCTCAGCGGTGACTGGCTCTTTATGCCCGAACAGTCCGAAGAGTTAGTTTCCGCACTCTTGCGACAAAAGAAGCAGGTTTCCTACTGTCACCTTGATGCCGCCGCCGGACACGACGCCTTCCTGACGCACATCAACGACCTCAAACGTGTGGTCGGAGCTTTCATGCCCGCCCTGTCAGCCGAAAAAGAGGGCCACCCCCAAGAGAGCGGCACAATCTGGCAATGGCAGTTACGCCATTATCAAAAAATGGTCGATCTGATTCGGCAGGGCAGCCGCGTGCTGGACCTTGGGTGCGGCAACGGCTCGCTCTTAAACATTCTGAAGCAGTTGCGCGGAAGTCAAGGCAACGGGGTTGAGATTGATGTCGAACAGGTCATCACGGCCATCGGTTCGG
>CAZTDL010000952.1:0-1508 GCA_964612775.1 uncultured Lentisphaeraceae bacterium | reverse complement strand
TTTGTGTTATTCGCCGCATGCAACGTGAAATGCTCCCCGTAATCGAACATGCGCAGCGTATAGGGCGATGCCTTGCCGCCGACAAGCGTGTTATCCGCCAACGCATAAGGCCCATAACGTCCGCTGGTCCCAAAGTTCAGATAAAACTGCGGCGGAATCACCGTCACCGGCAGTTCCGCCATGTTCAGTTCCTGACCGACGCGCACAGGCTCAGGAGCCCGGACCACAGCATGCTCGTTATTGGACAGACCGATGCCGCCTTGGCCGATACTGAGAGACTGGCCGACGGAAAGAAACGCCGTACAGAACGTGCAGCAAAGCAACAGGCGCAGTTTCATGGCTGATTCTTTTTTGCGATGGGCGTGAGCAGGTGCAATTTGAAAGCGCAATCTGAACTGAATTTCGGAATCGGTATCACGAGCGATGAGTCCTGACTGCGCACGTCAAAACGGCGAACGGATTTACCGGTAACCGTCTCAAAGAACTCCACGCGATAGAGCGCGGGAATAAAACCGCCGACCGACACAAACAGATGTTCGCCGACAGGCGGCTCTTCGCCGGAGCGGGCAAAGCGCACCGGATAGATATAGCCTCGCGCAACTTCCGGCGAGGCGGTGCAGACGGCCGAAAACGTGTTCAACAACGTTTTGTCGCCCCCCTCGCCGACAGACAGCTTCGCCGTTACGCGCTTCGAGGTTATATCACGCGGATCAACGCCGGACATAAAGTTCTGAACGGCGGTATATCGGCCGTAAAGATCGTTCTCGTCGACAATCTGCCACCACCAGAACATGGGAACGCCTGCCAGCGGCAGACAGGCACCGGCCCAGATGGCGGCATGTTGCTCAATCATCAGGTCTTCACGCCCGGCGGCCATGGCCGAACCGCCGAACTCCGTGATGAAAATCGGCTTATTGTAATCGATCCCCGCGTCAGCGGTGCCGACGGCGAGGGCAACGATGCGCTCCGGATGTTCCGGCGCCCGATTGTTGTAGGCGTCAAGAGGGTTAAAATCCATTTCCGGCAGATTGCACAGCTTGGGATTAAGCAGCGTGTAATCGTTCGAGACGTGCGCGGAAACCAGATGGGCATAAGGGTCAATCGATTTAAGGTAGCCGCCCAAAACACGGCACCATTCCACGACGGAAGGCTCGAAATGGGTCTTGTGATGCGTCTCGTTCCCCGTCAGGTTAATCTCGCTGCACAGCTCGTAACCAAAAATCACGGGGGCCCACCCCCAACGGGCTTGCGTGTAGCGGCAGAAACGACGCTGCATTTCGATCGCGCGGGCATCGCTGAAAAATTCAAGCGGCGCGTTCAGCCATCCGCCGGGCGTTTTTTGATTGTAAGGATGCAGATGCCATTCGGGATCGCTCCACGTGCTGATGCGCCCGTGGTAATTCAACACGAGATTAAGATAGATGCGTTGCTGTAAGGCGAGATCAATGACGCGGTCCAGTTCCCACGCATTACCCATATGGAAATCGTTTGCGCCATGATACCCGCTG
>CAZTDL010000951.1:0-1513 GCA_964612775.1 uncultured Lentisphaeraceae bacterium | reverse complement strand
GTCCGGAATGACTCCCTCGCCGATCCCCTGGATCTTGTGCGGTCCCGGTTTGATCGGCAGTCCGGCCAAGGTCTGCGAAATCACTGGACTCTCCTCCGGCTCCACCGCAACCGCCGTGATCGGCTTTTCAGCCACACGTTTGAGATAACGCGCAGACCCGGAAATCGTGCCGCCCGTTCCCACGCCCGCGACAATCACGTCCACCGCACCTTCCGTAGCTTCCCAAATCTCCGGCCCCGTGGTCCTTTCATGAATCGCGGGATTCGCGGGATTCTTGAATTGCTGCGGGAGGAAGTATTTTGCGGGATCTGAGGCGACAATCTCCTCGGCCCTCATGATGGCCCCCTTCATGCCGTCCTTGCCCGGCGTGAGCACAAGCGTCGCGCCAAGCGCCGCCACCACGCGACGCCGCTCAACACTCATGGTCTCAGGCATCGTCAGGATTAGCCCGTAACCGCGAGCCGCCGCCACCGAGGCCAACGCGATGCCCGTGTTGCCGCTCGTGGGCTCCACGATCACACCTCCCGGTTTGAGCAGGCCACGCTCCTCGGCATCGAGAACCATAGCCGTACCGATGCGGTCCTTGACCGAATACGCTGGATTGCGCGCTTCGATTTTGGCATACACCGTAGCCTTTGCGTCGCCGGTCACGCGGTTCAATCTGACCAGGGGCGTATTGCCGATCGATAACGCAAGATTGTCATACCGGAGTGCATTCATCACAACCTTCTTTCTATTTTTGGCTCGCCTTCAGAGCCTGATCGATGTCCGCCTGGATGTCCTCAAGGTCCTCGAGTCCGACCGAGAGGCGGATGAAGTCCGCCGTCACGCCGGTGGCTTCCTGTTCCTCGGGCGTGAGCTGCTGGTGCGTCGTCGATGCCGGATGGATCACCAGCGTCTTGGCGTCGCCGATGTTGGCCAGATGCGAGAGCAACTTCACGCTGTCGATGAAGCGTTTACCCGCCTCGAGACCGCCTTTGATGCCGAAACCCACGATGCCGCCGAAGCCCTTCTTCAGGTATTTCGCCGCCACGGCGTGGTTCGGGCTGTCGGGCAAACCGGGATAGTTCACCCATGCCACGAGCGGATGGTTTTTCAGCCACGCGGCGATGGCCAGCGCGTTCTCGGAGTGGCGGGCCAGCCTCAGCGGCAGCGTCTCCAGCCCGAGCAGAAACTCGCGGGCGTTGAACGGGCTCAAGACCGCGCCGATATCGCGCATCAGCGTCACGCGGATCTTCAGGATGAAGGCCACGTTGCCCAACCCCGGCACGTTGCCCAGCGCATCCCAGTAGGCGATGCCGTGGTAACTCGGATCGGGTTCTGTAAATTCGGGGAACTTGCCGTTGTCCCACCTGAACTTGCCCGAATCCACGATCACGCCGCCGATCGAGGTGCCGTGACCGCCGATGTATTTCGTGGCCGAGCAGACGATGATATCCGCGCCGTGTTCGAACGGACGCACCAACCCCACGCCGACCGTGTTGTCAACCACCAGCGGCACGCCCGCGTCGTG
>CAZTDL010000950.1:0-1521 GCA_964612775.1 uncultured Lentisphaeraceae bacterium | reverse complement strand
CGTCCTGTGGTTTGCGCCCGAATGTGCCCGCCCGAATTCCCTGCTGCATCGGGAGCATCCGGAATTTTTCCTCAGCAACAGCAAAGATACCTCCACCTTGCTGCTCAACCTGGGCATGCCCGAGGCCAGACAGCACATCACGGACATGATCTCGCAACTCATCACTGAGCATGGCGTGGACATCTACCGGCAGGATTTCGGCCCCGGCCCGTTGCCGTTCTGGCAGGAGAACGACGCAGCGGACAGGATTGGTATGACTGAGACCCGCCATATCGAGGGGCTCTATGCCTTTTGGGACGAACTACGTCGCCGTCACCCGGGTGTGTGGATAGACAATTGTGCCGGTGGCGGCAGGCGGATCGACCTGGAGACACTCTCACGCTCGCTGCCGTTGTGGCCGAGCGACTTTCCGGACCTTCCCGGGCTGCCGTTCGGTCTGGGATTGCACGTTGGCGACCAGTGCATCAACGCCGGCCTGGCGCGCTGGGTCCCGCTGTTCGGCGGCGGCGTGTGGAATTTCACGCCATACAGTACGCGCAGCCAGATCATCGGCGGGTTCAACCTCGGCTTCCATATTGAGCGTAAGGATTTCCCGGACGATGAAACAACTGTCGTCGTGACCCCCTATGATATCATGGCCAAGGGAAAAACCCTGCTCAACGATGATTTTCCCATGGCGGACGCTCAGGCCACCGTCGCAGAATGGAAGAGCGTCCGGCCATTCTTCCTGGGCGATTTCTACCTGTTGCTGCCGCTTACCGTATCCTATCACGACTGGTGCGCGTGGCAGTTTCATCGGGAGGACATGGATGCCGGCATCGCGATGTTCTTTCGCCGTCACCGCAGCCCGTTCCCCACGATGGAAGCCGATCTGAAGCGCATCGCTCCCGATACCGAATACGACGTGAGCCTGAGCGCCGGTTATCAGGAGGCGCACCGTTCCCGCATGAGCGGGAAACAACTGGCCCGCATGCAGATCCGAATCCCCGAGATGCCCGGCAGCCTGTTGCTGCGTTATTCGCAAGTCCGCCAGGACTAAGGAGGCGTTATGGAAAACCGTGAAGACTCCAACTGGTGTGATGTCATCCTCGCCGAAGGAGAGGCGCCGACGGTGACTTACCGCACGGCGTTTGCCGTCTATGAAGAGTCCCTAATCAAAGGGCGGTTCGTGGGACGCGGCTGGAACGGCTCCGGCTACGTTCCCTTTTACGACGGACGCATTGATCCCGCCCTGCACCCGGCGCCACAGGCGTTCTGGGTCGAACTCGACGGGCAGCTGCTCGCGTCTGACTGGGAATGGGCCGGTTTCGACAAGACGGCCGAGCCATCCGGCGGCCTGCAGGTGGTCGTCACGCTGAGGCATTCCGTTTGTCCGGTTACCTTGAAGGTATGCACCAAACTGGACGGCACCCCGGTCTTGACGCGTTGGATCGAGATCACCAATACCGGCACGGCGCCTGCGGCGCTGGCCGCCTGTGCATCTTGGAGCGGCGTTCTGCAGGCGGTCAACCGCTGGCGCTC
>CAZTDL010000949.1:0-1530 GCA_964612775.1 uncultured Lentisphaeraceae bacterium | reverse complement strand
AGTCGATCTCCGCGACATATCACGCGCGCCGGCTGAAGCGCATCGCCCACGGTGCAGAGCGTGCCCTCGCCTCCACCCGAGTGAAAATCGAAGACGAAGTCGACCCTGTCGCCATGCGTACGCTCGTTCCCCGTCATTTCGACACCGGCGGAGGCATCCCCGATGAAGCGGAGCACGCGACGGCCGTCAGCTTCGGCTGAACCGACGGACGAAAAGTTCTGCACGGACTTCCGCTGAAGTCTTCGCGCGTGAAGGAGCCGTGTCGCGTTCGGTAGCCAGCGTCTGCGGGGAGGCGAATTGAACATCGAAGTCTCGGTGAACAGCGTGGGCATCTGATGCGTCGAAAAGTCGGTTTGTGCCGTCGAGAGTAAGCGTGCGAACGGCACCTGCAAACGGCGTAAGGCTACTGGATGCAAGGTTTGGCCCAAAGAGTGTGGCTGATGTACCCGACAGGCGGCGATGTCCGGGGGTGAAGGTGAGACGTTCGGACCGGCTGTTGACGGTGAACGTCAATTCCCCCTTCGGATAATTGATCGCTACGCCCACACGACTCCAACGGTCGGGAGGAACGGGTAATGAGGCGTGCAGATTTTTGGTCGGGTCGCCCAAATGGACAAAGCCGGTGCCGGTAATTCCCCAGACAAAACCGCTTTGGGCACTGCGGTTATCGAACAGTACGCCTGCGTTGTCCGGTTTAATTTCCGCCTCGATGTGCACGTGATCAGGCGCGACGGCGGGTACAGAACGGCAGACACGCCCCTTCCCCGCACTTATGACGAACGTGTCGTTCGTCAACTCATACTTCGGTGCAGGCGGGATATTGGCGCGCGGATAGAGATACAGACGCGCAGGGTCCGGCAACGGCGAGATACGCACGGCCCGAATATGGCGCAGGCCGCACGGCCCCTGACTGTATGAAAAAAGAAGCGCGTTGTCGTGCAACGCCATCTGCGGGTAAGCGACTTCCTGTTCGCGGCCCGAGAGTCCGATGCCGGCGGTGAAGTCGATGCCGCCGTTGCGATTGACGAAGAGCGCAATGTTGTTGCGGTCAGAGCAGAAACGTCCTGCGGGCCAATCGTTGTGGATCATGAGATAACGATCGGAATTCGGTTGCCTCAACACATGCATGCGGGACACAACGGTTTCCAGCGGTACGTAGGCTTGCGGTGACCATGTTGCTCCTCCGTCGCGTGAAACGGCCCACGCGAGAGCCTGCGACGGGGACACGACAGCTTTTTCGAACGCCGGAATCAGATTGTTGCGTGCGAACATAAGAACCGAGCCGTCCGGTTGTTCGAAGACGGTCGGTTCCCACTGCCTCCAGTCGAGATTGGGCAATCCCGTTCCGGGAGAAACGTGCCAGGTCACTCCCTCGTCATCAGTATAAAGGACGCTGTTTCGCTTCTCGCCTGCGTACCAGTCATTCTTAATGAGCGCCGCACGGGCGGAGCGCGGGCCGATCATCGTGACAGGTGCGAGAACGCGACCCGTTCGGAGGCGGACGGGGTTCTGCGTCGGGAAAAGTCGGAA
>CAZTDL010000948.1:0-1535 GCA_964612775.1 uncultured Lentisphaeraceae bacterium | reverse complement strand
CGTCAGCCGCGGGAGAGCCCGCGGATCACGGCCGACGAACTGCGGCTTATCGAGCAGGCGGCGGTTGCGGAAAGCTCCGCCGGTTCCGCGTCCGAACGGGCGTGGAGTTGGAAACGGGTGTTGGGCTTCCGAGGAACGTGGCTGCTGCTGTTCGGCCGACTGATCACCGATCCCGTCTGGTATTTCTATCAGTTCTGGTTTCCGAAATATCTCAGCGCCGACCGCCATATCGCGCAGGGTCAGCTTACGGTCACATGGATCGTCTATGCGGCGGCGGGCGTCGGCAGCCTGCTCGGCGGCTGGCTTTCGGGCCGTCTGATCCGGCGCGGCATGGCACCGGCGTCCAGCCGCCTGCGGGTGATGCTGGCGTGCGCCTGCCTGATGCCGCTGTCGCCTCTGATCGCGCGCGTATCCGATCTGAATCTGGCGCTGGCGCTTACGGTGGTGACCGTCTTGGCGTCGCTGGCCTGGCTTATCAACATCAGTTCGCTCGTTGTGGACCTTGTGCCCAAACATTCCCTCGGCACCGTCTTCAGCGTTGTGGCGGCGGGCAGCACGGTCGGCGGCATCCTCATGAATACGGTTGTGGCGGCGATGGTCTCCGGACCCGTCCCTTCCGCCGGTTTTCTTGACCGCGCGGTCGGAAGCGTTTTGACGCCCGTTTTCGCTCTCGTGCAGGGACACGGCTATGCGCAGTGGTTCTGGGTGATGGCGTTTCTTCACCCCCTTGCGTGGCTGGTGCTGAAAATGGGCGGACTTTTGGAAAGACAGGGCGAATGCAGCAGAAAAACGGGGATCGGCGGCGCGGTTTGATTCGGTCGGAGGCGTGCGCGATGCGCGCGTTGCGCACGGAGCGGCTGACGTGCGATTTCGTCGTCGTGGGCGGCGGGCTGTCGGGCGTTTGCGCGGCCGTGACCGCCGCCCGCGCGGGGCTTCGGGTGACGCTTGTGCAGGACCGGCCCGTCTTGGGCGGCAACGCGTCGAGCGAGGTTCGGCTCTGGATCTTGGGCGCCACCTCGCACATGGGCAACAACAACCGCTGGGCGCGCGAGGGCGGGCTGGTCGATGAACTGCTCGCCGAGAACCTGTACCGCAATCCCGAGGGCAACCCGGTGCTGCTCGACGCGCTCCTTTTGGAGACGGTTCTCGCCGAACCCAACATCACGCTGCTGCTGGACACGGTCGTTTACGCGCTGGAGAAAGACGGCGTCGATGCGATCCGCCGCGTGCGCGCCTTCTGTCCCCAGAACGCCACCGTCTACGCGCTCGCCGCGCCGCTGTTCTGCGACGCGAGCGGCGACGGCATCGCGGGTTATTTGTCGGGGGCGGCCTTCCGCGCCGGGTCGGAGGCCCGGGCGGAGTTCGACGAGCCCATGGCGCGGGCTGAGTCGGGCGGCGAGTGTCTCGGGCATACGATCTATTTCTATTCGAAGGACACCGGCCGGCCGGTGGCGTACGTGCCGCCCGCCTTCGCGCTGAAAGACATCGCGGCGATCCCGCGCTGGCGGGACATCCGCGTCGGCCATTCCGGTTGC
>CAZTDL010000947.1:0-1538 GCA_964612775.1 uncultured Lentisphaeraceae bacterium | reverse complement strand
TCACTAGCATCCCATAGGATTGACCTCTGGCGGCAGAAAAAGTGCTGACCGGGAGGCCGTTTGCCTGTAGCCTACAGGCGTATGAAAAACAAACAACCTCGGCGCCGCAAAGCGCCTCGCGCCCGCGAGGGCGGGCCATCCCGGCCAGCAAGAAGCAAGCATACCGTATTCCGGCAGGTGTGCAACCTGATTCCGGGGCACATGATACCCGTGCTGACGCGCGAGCACGGCATCGACGCCCGCACGTTCTCGGGCACCAGCCACGTCTTTTCGCTGATCTTCGGTCATGCGGCGCACGCGCTGAGCCTGAACGACATATGCGACGCGCTGTCGGTCCACGGGGCCGAGTTCCTGCGCGTCCGCGACGCGGCACCGCCGAAGCGCAACACCTTTTCGAACGCCAACCGCACGCGCGACCCGGCCATGGCCGAGGCGCTGTACTGGCAGATGCTCGCCCGCCTGCAGGGGATCTGCCCGGGCTTCGCCGAATACGGCAAGCACGCCGGGTTCATCTTCCGGCTCAAGCGCGACATCTTCGCCATGGACTCGACCACGCTGCAGCTCACGCTGGCGAGCATCGACTGGGCGCGGCACCGCCGCCGCAAGGCGGCAGCCAAATGCCACATGCGGCTGAACATCGGCACCTTCCTGCCGACCTTCGCCGTGATCGAGGACGCGGCGCACCACGATTCCGTCCGCGCCGGCGAGCTTTGCGCCGGCATGGTGGCCGGGGATGTGCTGCTGGCCGACCGCGCCTACGTCGACCTGCCGTTCCTGGCCGGCCTGAACGCCCGCGGCGTGTTCTTCGTCCTGCGCCCCAAACGCAACATGCTCTTCGAGACCGTCAGGAAACTGCCCTGCAAGGGCAAGATCCTCCGCGACGAACTGGTGCGCCCCGCGGGCGTCAGGACCTCCAAGGCCTATCCCGGCCTGCTGCGCATGGTCACGGCGCTTGTGGTGGTGGACGGCGCCGAGCGCGAGATGACGTTCGTCACGAACAACACCGCCTGGAGCGCGCGCACCATCGCCGAACTGTACCGCGCGCGCTGGGCCGTCGAGCTGTTCTTCAAGGAGCTCAAGCAGACCCTCCGGCTGCAGGACTTCGTCGGAACCAACGAGAAGGCCGTCAAGTGGCAGGTCTGGACCGGACTGCTGACCCACCTGCTGCTGCGCTTCCTGCGCCACGTGTCGCGCTGGGGCAGAAGCTTTTCGCGCTGCGTCGGGATCGTGCGCAGCGCGCTTTGGGTCAAGACCGACCTCGGCGAACTCCTGCGTTGCTATGGGACAGCCGATGGCCCGCACCGGCCCGTACTCTCGGCGAAAGAGCCGTTTCTGCCCGGATTTGAGGCGTTTTCCAGTTCGCTTATGGGACAGCATGGTTGATACACCCGCGAAAATCAGGCCCATTCAAAAACAGTTCAGTCAAATTCCAACACACGCAGTTCCGAGTCCGTACGCTGTCGGCTCAAAAACCCCAGCAAATTCAAGGGGCCACGGCCTCAGCGTGCCGTCCGTGTCCAGCCTATGGGATGCTAGTG
>CAZTDL010000946.1:0-1539 GCA_964612775.1 uncultured Lentisphaeraceae bacterium | reverse complement strand
GAGGCAACTGTTCGTCTTGATCGTTGTGATCCCGCCATAGGCATTGTTCCCGGCAAGCATCAAATAACCGTTCCCGCTCAGGGTCAATCCCCGCGCCTGTCCCCCGTCGGAAATCGCCCCCGTCACATTCAAAGTCGTGACGCCCGCGCCGCTGTTGGTGACGGCCCAGAACTGCTCATCGCCGAAAACGAGGTCGGCGGCGAACGTGTAGGTGCGTGACGTCGCGCTCGGAACGGCCGCCAGCAAACCGCAGATGCCGTTGGTCACGATCCCCGCGCCTGCGGCCACCGTGAAATCGGAGCCCGCGGTGAAGACCATCCGGTTGAAACTCATGGCGGTGTCCACCACTGCGGACAAGCCGCCGTCGGCAAACGACACCGTGCGGTAGCCATCAGAGCCGGGCACCGCGTCGCCGACCCAGTTGGCCGCCGTGCTCATGTTCTGGTCCGCCCCGCCGCCGTCCCAGCGGAAGGACACCGAACCGGTTGGACCGGCCGCGACGCTGAGCTTGCCGTCGCCGCTGAAATAAGCGTCGCTCACGTGGTCGGCTCCGCTCGTGGACGACCCCCACGTGCCGCTTGGCTGGGCGTCGCCGTCCAGAAAGAGTCGGCCGACCGTCTCAGTCACACCCGACGCGAGCTTGACCTTCGCGCCCGCCGCCACGGTCAGATACGCGTCGTCGGACAGGGCCGATCCATTGCGTAGCTCAAGCGTGCCGCCGTTGATCCGGATGCGCGAGGACGCCCCGAAACCGCCGCTTTCAGCCACGGCCAGGGTTCCCGCATTCACGGTGATGTCGCCCGTCGTCGTCGACGTCACATTCGAGAAGGTAAGCGTGCCGCCGCCGTTCTTGACGAGGCGGACGGCACCGGCCAGCGCGCCCGCATAGACGGAATTGCCCGACTGGTTGACCGTCAGCGTCGCGGGAACGGCACTGGTCACCGCCCGGTATCCATCGGGACCTTGTGTATTTTTGTCTGTCCTGAGCTGCGCCGTCGTCTGGTCGAACCCGTTCATGTTGAGCAGCGCATCCGCCGCCCAGCTGCCGCCGACCGTCAGCATGGCGGTCGGACAGAGCGCGTCGGCAACATCCGTGCGGACTTTGTGCTGACTGACGATCAGGAGATTCCCATAGGTGTTGCCCGACACCGCGAGAACGACCGTGCCCGAATACTCCGACTGGATGGTCAGCGTTCCCAGCTGGAGCGGCTTGTCTTTGACGATGATCGTGGAGCCCGACTGGGGATTGAAGCCCAGATTGCCTCCCCCAGAAACAAGCAGCACGCCGCCCGCCAACACCAGCGTCTTAGCCCCGGACTCCGTACGGATGCGGAGATTGCCCTCTTTCGTGATCAGGCTACGAACCGTATTGGAACCCGTATCGCTGATCAGGCTGGACGAGTATTGCACGGGCCCCGGTTTGTCGCCCTTGAAGAAGAGCGGCTCATTGATTTCGATGGAGCCGCTCAGCTTGAGAGTGGCGTCCGTATTGCTGAAAACCCGCGTGCCCGCGTTCGTGCTTCCCAGCGCCGAGGCGTG
>CAZTDL010000945.1:0-1540 GCA_964612775.1 uncultured Lentisphaeraceae bacterium | reverse complement strand
GATGATCGTTTCATCGGCCTCAACAGCCCCCCGCAATCTTGATCGTGCATCATTGTCGACGCCGGCGTGAAATGTCCTGGAATCGCCGAAATAAAATTTCCGGCACGAAACTTGCGTCATTAAAGATTGTGGCATCTCTTGAAGTCGTCTCCTGATGTGCTATAGGCGAGTTCCAGCCCCCGCACGAGCGGCTGGGAAGAAGATTTACCCAGAGGTGAAGAAAAGGATCTTTCAGATCGGCTGAATAAGATACATTTCAAAACGGCGTTGACAATCTGTCCAGATATAATTTGGTTCTGTTGAAATGATCAGGAATTTGGATTATGGTCTTGACCCTGAGCAGACATGGTCGTTACAGTATGCTCATAGAGCGTAATGTCGCTTAACCAGTTCGCCGCATGGGAAAGCATGTGAGTAAAGCGAAAAAATTAACCATTGCCGTTCGGGGAACGGCTATAACCGTTCTTTCTCAGAGGAATGAGGACTACATTTCCCTGACGGACATTGCCAAGCACAAAGAGCCGAATCGCTCCGATCATGTCATTCAGAACTGGATGAGAAACCGCAATACCATTGAATTTTTAGGTGTATGGGAGCGTTTGAACAACGCTGATTTCAAACCCCTCGAATTCGAGGGGTTTAGAAACAAGGCCGGGCTCAACAGCTTTGTATTGACTCCACGGCAATGGATAGATGCCACCCATGCCATTGGACTGGTCTCCAAGTCGGGACGTTATGGCGGAACCTATGCCCACAAGGATATTGCCTTTGAATTCGCCGCCTGGATATCGGTAGAGTTTAAGCTCTACCTCATCAAGGAGTTCCAGCGCCTCAAGGAGGATGAAAACCGCCGCCTGTCGCTTGCCTGGAACCTGAATCGCACTCTTTCCAAACTCAACTACCGCATCCACACCGATGCCATCAAGGCGCACCTGATTCCGGTCGCAGTTACACCCGCGCAGGTCGCCATCACCTATGCCAACGAAGCGGACATGCTCAATGTGGCCCTCTTTGGTCAGACAGCTAAACAATGGCGGGATGGAAATCCAACGCTTGAAGGCAACATGCGCGATTACGCCACCGTCGAACAACTGCTGGTGCTGGCCAATATCGAAGGCATGAACGCCGAACTTATTCATATGGGGCTGCCACAAGGTGACCGCCTCAAACGTCTCAACGAGATAGCCATCCGCCAGATGCAGGCGCTTACTTCTGCCTCGGCAATCAAAAAACTCAGGGGATAGTTCATGCTCGATACCGATACCAAACGCCGCATAGACTCCGCCCGCGACATCCTTGTGGGCAAGGTGCCCGACCCTAAAAGCCAGGTAGAGCAGATTACTATTGCCCTCATTTATAAATTCATGGACGATATGGACGCCGAGAGCGAGGAATTCGGCGGCAAACGCAAGTTTTTTGCCAAAGAGTTTGCCCGCTACGGTTGGGCCAAACTCATGCGCTCCGGGCTGGGCGGCCATGAAACCCTTAACCTTTATGCCGAAGCCATCGCCAAAATGCCGGAGAACCCCGGCATCCCGCC
>CAZTDL010000944.1:0-1540 GCA_964612775.1 uncultured Lentisphaeraceae bacterium | reverse complement strand
CATAACGTCCAGCGTGCAAAACGACCTCCGCGCCCCCCGTCAACGGCCCGGCCTCCTTGGCCGCGCGCAAAACGTCTCTGGCGCGTTCGATCGAGGCAAGCGGTGTTTCCAACGTGCCGGGACCGGCATCATCGCCATCCGGCTTCACGTGAAGCACCACCTTGTCCGCGCCCAGCACCGCACGGCGGATCGCCTCGGCCCAGAACTTGCCGAGCGTCTGCGATCCCTGCTCGTTCGGATGCAGGAAGAAGACGCCCTGCTGACCGTTCTCATGCTTCATTTCCGTCTCGTGATTGCGCTCAAAATAATTCCATCCCAGTCGACTGCCTTCAAACACCTGTCCGGGATGCGTCACGCCATACTCCGCCACCAGTGCGGCGATTCCCGGCCCATACGACTTCAAGCGCTGTTGGCCCTCGGCGAGATACCGCGCCGAATTGTGGGTGTTGGCGCTATACCAGATCGGATATTGAATCACGACTTTTGCGCGCGGATAAGCGGCCAGCAGCCGCTTCGTGATGGACCTGAGATTCGCCGTGTAAGCCTCTTTCGAGACCGGCGCACCCAACGTTCCTTGGCATGCGCTGTCATTCGTGCCCAGCATGATGGAAAAAACCAATTCGCGGTCTGAAGCCGCAAACCCGTCCGCAGCTTGTTTCACTCCGGGGCCATCGAGCTCTGTCGGGTTGAGAAAATGGAGCGTCGTATGACCGCCGTGCCCTTGGTTGGAGACGCGAACCTCACCGATGCCCGCGCAAGACCTCAGATACGCCGCCGCCTCAACAGGCGTCTTGGGCTGCGTAATGCTGTCGCCGATAAAAACGACATCCATCTTTACGGATTTATGCGCCGCCGTCGCCGCCTGAACAAACACGCCGGCAAGGCAGGTTAACACCCAAACGTTCCACTGTCTCATGTCTATCCCCTTATTCTTTTTTTCCGCTAACGCCCTCTATCGCCAAAAGTCTTTTCTTCATCTCCAACCCGCCGCCATATCCGACAAGCGCTCCGTTCGCGCCGATGACACGATGGCAGGCTATGAAAATCGGGATCGGATTTCGATGATTCGCCATTCCGACGGCACGGGTCGCCAACACATTTCCGGCTTTAACGGCCACATCTTTATAACTGACCGTCTTCCCGTATGGGATTTTCTCAAGGATCTCCCACACTTTTCGCTGAAACGGCGTTCCCTCCGGCGCGAGAGGCAACGCAAACGCCTTCCTCTCGCCCGAAAGATAGTCGTTTAACTGCCGAAACGCTTCTTTCAGCAACGGCGTTTCATTCAAAACGGCATGCAGCGGCGCAACCCCGCCCTCAAACAGAAGGTGCGTGATCACGCCGTTATTTTCCCTGATACCAATCGTGCCGATTGGGGTCTTCCGATAGGCAAGATTCATTTTCTGTCCCCGTAAACCGTCCGCCCGAATTCAGATGTGCCCACTATATCAAACTCAACAGGAACGTTCCTATTCCATTTTACTTCCCTGACTTGCAACATTAAATGCACGCAGGCGGAAGAGCGGTGCGATGATTTTCA
>CAZTDL010000943.1:0-1542 GCA_964612775.1 uncultured Lentisphaeraceae bacterium | reverse complement strand
GGTAAACGGCGATGCCGGCTGCGACGGCGGCTTCTTCGGCGTTATCGGCGGGCACGATGATGCCGAGCTTTCCCCGTCGGCGCATTTCGAGGGTGACGGGAAGAACGCCGCGCACCCGGCGGACTTCACCGCTGAGGGCGAGTTCTCCGATCAGGGCGTACTCGTCGAGGTGCGGCATCTCGGCTTCGCCGGTGGCGGCCAACAGACCGGCGGCGATCGGCAAATCGTATACGGGTCCCTCTTTCTTGATGTCGGCGGGTGCGAGGTTGATGGTGGTGCGGCCGAGCGTGGGCCGGAACCCCGAATTGTTCATGGCCGTCCAGACGCGGTCTTTGCTTTCGCGCACGGCGGCATCGGGCAAACCGACGATCACAAACTGGGAATCACCCCGGCCGGCATTGACCTCGATTTCCACAGCATAGGCGTTAACCCCGTATACGGCTCCTGAATAAACGCGTGAAAGCATGAAATCGCTCCTTCCGCCTGGAACCGGTGGCACGGCTTCCGTCGGGTATCGGCATGTTTGACCGTTTAACCTCTCTTGTCCCGCATCGGATGCAGTGCTCAGGTTAAACGAGCATCTACAAAGTACACCGAGGTTTGACCTCGTGCAAGGCCAAAAGTATATATCGAAAATCGGTCGCCGTGTTTATTGGAAACACCTGTATATGTCCTCGTCGCAGTGAAGGACGGTTTTGTTCGTAATAAAATCGGCTTTGCGCTTGCGCGGTGCAAATGAAAAGACTAAAAGGAAAATATGTTACCGAAGTTCAAATGGAAAGACGCGCAGGCCGATGAGTCAACGGTTCTGCATTTGGCCCATGCGTTGGGGGTGGCAAATCCTGTGGCGCGGATGCTGGTGGCGAGAGGTTTTGCGACACCCGAGGCCGCAGACGCCTTCCTCCATCCGGAAATGAAAAAGCATCTTGGCGATCCCTTCGACTTTCCCGGGGTGCGTGAGGCGGCGGAGCACCTTTGGTCTGCGGTGCGCGGCGGGCGTGAGATTATGGTGTTCGGGGATTTCGATGCGGACGGCGTGGCCGCGGCGGCGGTGCTGGTGACCGCGTTGCGGAAAATCGGCGGAACGGTTGACGTTTTCATTCCCGCACGCGACTCCGAGGGATACGGACTCACGCTTGAGGCGATAGACCGCTGTTTTCGTGAGCGGGGCCGTGTGCCGGCGGTGCTGGTGACGGTAGACTGCGGGATCGGGTCTGTCGTTGAGGTGGACCATCTGAACCGGCAGGGGATCGAGGTGGTCATTACCGACCACCATGAACCGTGTCCCGTTCTTCCAAAGGCGGCGGTGATCGTCAATCCGCGTGTGGGAGCGTCGCGAGGCGCCGAGCATCTTTGCGGAGCGGGCGTAGCGTTCAAGGTCGCGCATGCCTTGGTGGAGATGGGCAAGAAAAACGGCTGGTATCAGGGAGGGCCGTTGGGGGGCGAACTGTTGGTGCCGGTGGGGTTGGCAACGGTGACGGATATCGTGCCGCTGACGGGCGAGAACCGGTTGCTCGTATGGAGCGCGCTTAAGCACTGGGG
>CAZTDL010000942.1:0-1547 GCA_964612775.1 uncultured Lentisphaeraceae bacterium | reverse complement strand
AATAAGTAATGAAATCATTTCAGTTACGTTAATTCGCAACAAGTCTAATAATAATATTATATCCCGGCAAAACAATCCGGGACAGAATATACAAAACAGCGGATAAAAGGATTCGCTAAAATTGCCTTCAGTAACTTCTTTTATCCGCAAACGTTGGATACAACGTATTGTAAGTAAACATTTTTAATCAAAAAGAGATACCCGTCAAAAATGGCCGTTACAACAGCACACGATCTTGACATAGAACATGTTTTATCAGAATTGAAGACTTCCGCGCAAGGATTGTCTTCCGGAGAAGCTTCACAAAGGATACCTGCCAGTGGCTTAAATATTCTTGAATCCCGCGACCAGCCTACTCCGATCTCGATTTTTTTCCGCCAGTTCCTGAACCCGCTGGTCTACATTCTCGTCATGGCTGCGTGTATTAAATTCTATGTCAAGGGCCCGCTGGACGCGCTGGTCATCGTCGGAGTCATCATGTTTATGGCTATCGTGGGATTTATTCAGGAAATGCGGGCACAGAACGCCATGGCATCTCTCTTGCGGCTGGCTGCGCCAAAAGCCAAAGTGATCAGGAACGGTTCTTTAGATATCATTGAATCGCGTTTTGTTGTGCCAGGAGATGTCATTGTTCTGGAAACAGGCGATAAAATCTCGGCAGATTCAAGGCTTATCGAAGCGGTGAACCTTAAGGTGAACGAATCTTCTTTAACCGGTGAGTCCCTGCCGGTCCTGAAAAACACAAACACGCTCGCCAAAGACGCGCTTCTGGCTGAACGCAAGAATATGGTATTCATGGGTACGACCATTGCCTACGGAAGGGGCAAAGCCGTTGTTGTGGCCACAGGAATGCTCACCGAGATCGGACGCATTGCCGGTGCCGTGCGAACCATCCGCAAGGACAAGACTTCGCTTCAAAAAAGCATTGATGCTCTGGGGCATACCTTGATATGGATCGTCCTTGGGTTTTGCGCCGTTCTCTTTGCGTTGGGATTGTGGAAGGGCATGGATTTTTCCGAGGTATTTATGCTTGCGGTCGCAGCTGCTGTGGCGGCTATCCCTGAGTCTTTGCCTGCCGTTGTGACGGTCGTCCTTGCCATGGGAATGCAGCGCATGGCGCGTAACCACGCGATCATACGAAAGCTCATTGCAGTGGAAACTCTCGGCTCGACGACTGTTATTTGTTCTGACAAAACCGGCACCTTAACTCTCAACCAGATGACTGTTGAAAGGATCTTCACCTATAATCAATGGACTGAAGTCAGCGGCCACGGTTATGACATCTCAGGGGAATTTACGCGGGACGGAAATCTGTTCTCCTATTCCGATGATCCGGCGATCTCCCAGCTTCTTAAAACAGCGGTTCTCTGCAATGACGCACGACTGGTCAAAAGCGATGAAGGAACGGATATCCATGGCGATCCTACCGAAGGCGCCCTTGTGGTTTTAGCGGCTAAGGCCGGACTGGACAAAGGGACTGCTGAGACAGAGTCCCCGCGCCTTGAGGAGATACCCTTTGAGAATGAAAAACAGTATATGGCAACCCT
>CAZTDL010000941.1:0-1553 GCA_964612775.1 uncultured Lentisphaeraceae bacterium | reverse complement strand
TCATTGGCGCCGGAGCCTGCGGCATTCTCGATCTCCGTCTCCAACCGCGGATTAACGGGCCGGGCCGCCTGTTTGGCGCGTCGCTCGAGCGCTTCGGTTTTATACATGCCGGATTTCAATTCCGGACTTTGCTCTGCGACCCGTCTCAGACACTCCGCGACCGTCAGCGTCCGCATCGCGCCGAGTTCCGCCCCCGCCGCCAAGGACGTGAGGGCACTCAAAAAGATGACACAAAGGCACAAAGGTGCCCGTAACAGGGTATGAGGATTCATGATTCGACACTCTTCCGATAAGATCAAAAGGAGGACACACTCACGTTTTCCCAACGCCTTGAACAGGCGCTGGACAGCCGGTCAGCTGCACGCAAGCGGCGGTCGGAAGATGTCGGAGGGAACAGACGTGCCCAGCAGAACGATATAGTCGAAAGCAACGCAATCGTTACGCGCCGGGAAAAAGAGATGCTGATTTTCGACTGACTCCAAAGCGGCATGACAGGCGCAGACGCATTCCGTCGTCGAGCACCCCTCGTCGCCATGTCCGAACAGCGCAGTGTGGTTATGGCACGCCATCGAATCCGCAACCGTCATGAACCAGACCGCCGCGAGCGCGATTACGACCAACCGTGTCAATATATGCCAAACCGTATTCATCCGTTTTGAAGACGTTTCATATTTGCAGATCGCCACGACGGAGTCAAGCGCCTCAGTTCATTCTCCTCAGCTTCGCAAACCCCGAATTCAGCCGCACGCGCACGTTGGCCGTAGAAACGGCAATGGACATTTATGAACAATCCGCTGGCGGATCGCCGCCGCACCGGACCGGAAACCTCCGTCAGCGGACAAAATATTCCGTTTTTGTCAAAAAATATCATGACAAATATGTATTATTTCTTGTTTTGGCCTCCAAAAAAGTGACAGCTTTGGCGCTATAACGACAAAAACGTTTCATGGAATAAATCAAGCACATGATTGTTGCAATCTTTCCTGCCGTTCATAAAAAAACGCGAAAAAGCCTGATTTTATTGGTTAATAACGACAAAAAAGTCTCTTGCTGCCCATCACGCGCGACCTTCATTACACGCGCTTGGCATATTCCCTGCTATTTTTCTTTCCCACGTTCTTAACGCGATGTGACGGAAATGATAGAAACAGAGGGTGCTCTATGACATCACTGCATGTCATACCGGCCCGTTCAAGTCAGAAAAGAGGAAAAACGATGCGGCTGAAAGTGATGTCGAAATCGGCCCTGACAGGAATGTTCTTGGCTGGCGCGTTCTCGGTTCAAGCGGCAGAGCCGGCGACCGATATGACAGAAATGGCCCAAACTTCGGACACGTTGTTCATTTTGATGGGCGCGGTGATGATTCTGGCGATGCATGCGGGGTTTGCCTTTCTCGAAGTCGGTTCGGTCCGCCACAAGAACCAAGTGAACGCGTTAAGCAAGATCATCTGCGACTGGGCCTTTTCAACCTTGGCTTATTTTCTGATCGGTTATCCCATCGCGCGGGGCGTTTCGTTTCTTGGACCGGTTGAGACGATGGCGGTGGGTCATGG
>CAZTDL010000940.1:0-1557 GCA_964612775.1 uncultured Lentisphaeraceae bacterium | reverse complement strand
TCGGCGAATGGAATCCGCTAATGACCGTGACGCCTTCAGCGCGAAACCGTTTCGCCAGCTCGTAAGTCTCGAGAATCAGCTTGCCGGGGCATTTGACAGAACAGAACAACGCGACCAGCGGACGCTGAAGGATAGCCGGATCACCAACGGTATTTACCGCCTTGCTCATGCCGTCACACCCTATTTGAGTTTCTGTTCGAATCGACAAAAAGTGGCTGTGGTACGGAGCCTGCCAAGATCGGGCATGAGACGCACAATCCGAATGGCGTGGTCATAGTCGATGTATCGTTGGGTTCGAGCACCTGACTGCTTGAACAGTGTGACGAGTGCGGACTTTGGATCCTTAATCAATTCCGGTTTCTTGCAGCGGCTTATTTTGACCGGATGTGCGTCCGTCGATAAGAAGTCAGAAAGCGCGCGCTCATCGGCCCGTATCCAAGCCTCAAGCATTTTTTCAATACAGACCAGCCGTATGCGCGGATCATCTGCGCGGAGTCCGGCCGCTTTCAATGAAGCGGCTATCTGCTCTTTGTCGTCGTGGCGACACCCGACTCCTTCGTATTCGTTCCAGTCAGGCAAAAGACCCCATACAATCAGAACCCGATCACAACCTTGATCCAACAGGGCTTTGACCCAATGCCCACATTCGCGCCGGAGTTGGTCTTTGTCATTCAGCGACACAGGCGCAACAATCTCCAGCGCGGGATCAATTGCTTTGGCCAAGTGCGGAATCACTTTCGTCTCGGCACCTTCGGGGCCGCATTCAACAATGAAGCCGACTTTCATGCCTTATCTCCCCGTTGAAGGCGTCCGGCCGTATAGAGCTGTCCGGGAGCGAAGTCCTTGGCCCAGTTCTTAACAGCCTCGCTGTCGGAGGGCCGCCAGAAGGTCGGCTCGCCGCCGTTATCGCGTTGAACGAGGAGCAGGGTCTGGAGCGGAAGCAAGTCGAGGAGATACGGGGAGTGCGTCGTAACGATCACCTGGCTCTGGCCGCCTTGAACCACCATGCGTATCTCGTCCAGAATCATGTGGATGGTGCGGGGGTCCAAACCGTTCTCGATCTCTTCGATCACGATCAACGGCGGCGGATCGGGATTGCGCAACACCGCCAACAGCGCCAGAATGCGCAGCGTGCCGGTCGAGAGCACCCAGCCGGGTATTTCCGCCGCTCCGTCACCCGCTTGTTCCAACATCTTGAGGTAAAGCGTCGGCTGGATTTCGCGCGTCTCAACAGGCTGGAAGTCTTGGGCATAATCGAGAACAAACCGCATTGAATCGATAATTCCTTCGAAGGCCCCCGTGTCTCTGGCGCGGATGCCCAGAAGATACTGGGCCAAATTCGAGCCATCACGCGCCATCATCTGCGTACTGTTTGCGACGCTTCTTCTCGCCATGGGCTTCCCCATCGGGTCGGGAAGTAGACTCAGAAATTGCCACCGCTTGATCGAGTCGCGAATCTCCGCTGGCACCGCCGACTCTCCGGCATTACGTTTAAGCCTGAGATTGCCTTTCATGTTCCCACGTATCGCGGAGCACGTCCCGGAGCGATGACGCAAC
>CAZTDL010000939.1:0-1558 GCA_964612775.1 uncultured Lentisphaeraceae bacterium | reverse complement strand
GATAAAACGGTCCTGTTACCGGCCGCCGATGCGGGCTGTCCCATGGCGGACATGATCACAGGCGATCAGCTTCGCGAATTGAAGGCGAAGCATCCTCATGCGAAAGTTCTCTGTTACGTTAACAGTACCGCAGAGATTAAGGCCGAGAGCGACTGTTGCGTCACCTCCGCGAATGCGGTTGAGGTTGCGCGAAGTTTTCCTCCCACGCAAGAAATCATTTTCGTCCCGGACCGTCATCTGGGGTCATTTACAGCCGAACAACTTAACCGCGAATTCATTCTTTGGCCCGGCTATTGCCCGACACACGCGCGTTTCACCGAGAAACATATCCAGACCGCCCGCGCCGAACATCCGGGAGCCCCCGTCCTTGTTCATCCCGAATGCCCCAAGCCGGTGCGTGATGCCGCCGATGCCGTATTGTCTACCGGCGGCATGTGCCGGTATGTGAACGGTCGGCCTGAGCCCGCTTTTATTATCGGCACCGAAACAGGGATTCTTCACCGTCTGCGCACTGAGAATCCCTCCAAAACTTTTTATCCGTTGCTTAGCCATGCGGTTTGTCCCAACATGAAAAAAATCACGCTTGAGAAGGTGCTCTGGTGTCTCCGCGACATGCAGAAGGTCATTACGGTGCCTGCACCGACCGCGCTTCGGGCTTCGAAGGCGATCCATGCCATGCTGGCGATTCACTGACCGTCGAGCCTAAGCAATGAGGCGATATTATGGATGCGATACTGAGCAAAAAGCACGTATGGCATTTTTTCAGAACGGGCGGACTGGATCAAGTTTTGATCCGTTCCGGCGCGGACATCGAAGGCCTAACGTCGCTTGATCAAAAACTTTGGACCGCTCTGAGTTGTCCGACAAAAGGCATTCGGTTTGATGCCAAGACGCTGGCGTTTCTTGACTCCGACACGAGTGGGCGAATTCGTGCGCAGGCACTTTTGGATGCCGTTGCGTGGCTTTCCGTTCGGCTTTCCTCGCTTGATCCCCTTTTCGAAGGTTCCGAGACCGTTCAGCTGTCTTCTCTAAATTCCGCCACACCTGAAGGGAAAGCGCTGCTTGCATGCGCAAAACGAATTCTCGCCAATCTTGGTAAAAGCGGGGCTGACGCCATCACACTCGCCGACGTGACGGATACGGCGAAGATCTTCGCTGCGACATTTTTTAACGGCGACGGCATTGTTCCCCAGGAGGCTGCGGAAAATCCCTCAATTCGTCAAGTGATCGCGGACATCATTACCCTGTACGGTTCTGTAACGGACCGTAGCGGGAAGCTAGGCGTAAACCAAACGAAGGTCGATGCCTTTTTCGCGGCGGCCTCAGCTTATCTCGACTGGTTTGATCAAGCTGTGGCGGTCCCCTCAATTCTCCCTCTCGGCGATAAGACTGCCGCGGCCGCGGCCGCGTTGGATGCGGTCAGCGCAAAAATCGACGATTATTTCACGCGATGCCGTATGGCGGACTTCGATCCTCGCGCAGCGCAGGCGCTCCGCCGTACTGAGGCCGATCTGGCCGCGCTGGCCGACATGGACCTTAACGACAGTTTGCCGGCCAT
>CAZTDL010000938.1:0-1565 GCA_964612775.1 uncultured Lentisphaeraceae bacterium | reverse complement strand
GGGGTGCGCGGTGTTCAAAATTTCGGACATAGGCAATAGCGTCAGCGGAATTGCGGATAACATCGATAAGGATGTCAGTGTCGACAATAATATCAGCCACGGCGGCATTCCCATTCGCGTTCTCGGGTCGCTTCGACCCACATGCTGCTGTCCGCCAGGTCGTCGCGATCGGCCCACATGCCAATGATAGGTTCAGTAGTCAAATCGCGCTCGCGCGCTTGGTTGGACGGTCGGACAGGGCGGTAGCGAGTAGCCAAGAACACTATGAAGTCCACTACCTGGCGCTGCGCATCAGACGGGAGCGCTGTGAACTGTTGCCACAAGATTTCCTGATCCATTGATGTTTTCTCCGAAACGAACCATCTGACTTCTTCCTCAACAGTATACCACATGCGCCGTTGGCCAGTTATGGGAGCGGTATCACCAGCCTACTAACGGTGATACGCTGGCAGCTCACCTGCCCGACGGACGTTGCCGCCTCAACGCCCCGTTGTTCCGTCCGCAGGTAAAAAGGAGTGCGGCAGAGGAGTTCTACCCCAACCGAGCTACTCTCCGCAGAACCGCGTGCAATCCTCGCCCAGGTTCGTCAGTACCAGGGTCGAGTCCCCCCGGACCGAGGTCGGTCGGCGGACGGAACCAGGGGGTCGCCGCCCAGACGGCGGCAGGGAGTTCAGGTGGGGATGTCGGACGCGGGCGGCGTGGCGTCGGACGCGGGAGGGGTGGTGCCCGAAACAATGGGAGGCTTCACGGAGCCGGACTTGCGGCGGGTCAGGTAGGTGAACCGGTACTCTTTCGGGTCGGCGGTGAGCGTCCCTTTCCGGATCGCCTTACGGGCGGCAGCGTTGAAATCGCCCATCATGACGTAGAGCCGGCCGTCGAGCACGTCGATGGCCGCGGTATCGGCTTTCGGCGCGGCCTTGGCCGTACTGACCACCCCGGTGGCGGCTTCGAGCTTCGCCTGAAGGCCGGGAGCCTCGGCGATCCGTGCGTCCACGTTGGCGCTCGCCGGAATCCGGTCCTTGATATCCGTCAGGATCTTGGCCAGAGCGCCGATCCCCGCGGCGAGCTTCGAGTCATCGGCGGGGTAGGCGGCGTTGAACTGGCTGGCGACGGTACTATCGCCTCGGGCCACTCTGATGATCATGGGCGAGATGGTATCGACCCACCCTTTGGCCGCCGTGATGTCTTCCTTGCGCTGAGCGACGGCGGTGGTTTTGATGGCCACCGCCTCCGGCCTGGACTCGCGAGCCGCGGCGTGCCCGGTCCGCAACGCCTCGAACTCGGCCTTCGCTTCCGGCCCGTAGCTGCACGTACTGAGTGGAACGATATCGCGCTCCCACCGGGCGGAGGTCTCCGAGGACTCCAGCGCCACGTCCTCCGATCCCCAATCCTGGCCGATCCGCTGGTAACGGGCATCATCCATCGCTTCGATTTTCCGCATCCCGGTCTTTCCTTTCCCATCCTGCTGGTTAAAGAAACCGTACTAACTGACTCAAAGCCCTTCCATTATCCACAACCCCCAGCGCTATTCAACCATATAAATAACCCCGAGCGGTATTTTTTTC
>CAZTDL010000937.1:0-1578 GCA_964612775.1 uncultured Lentisphaeraceae bacterium | reverse complement strand
CGCGGACTTCGGCGACAGCCACATAGGCTGATTCCGGCGGCTGTTTCCAGACCGGCGAACAGCCGGACATCTCGATCTGCATGCCCGTGCCCCAGGCGCCGCCGCCCATGCCGACAAGCCGGTTGCCGTCAACCGGCGCGACTTTCCACGCGCCTTTGCCGGTTGTCAGCACGTTGTCGTAAGCACCTTCAGCCTTGAGAATGAAACCGCCGCGCCAACTGAGCTGCGCCATCGGCGCGCTCGGACCGATCTGGTAGACCATCGCCTCCAGCGCGTGCGTCCCCGGATCAAGCGTCAAATCATAGGTGCTGTAACACCAACGCTCGACGGTGCCGCGATCGGGTCCCCGTGAAATTATCTTACCGTCCAGCTGAAGGACATACCGCTCATCCGCGCTCACATGGATGCGCAACGGGGCTTTCCCGTCAGCCGTAAACGTGTTCTTAAAACGCAAGAACACGTTGTCGTCCCAACGCGGCGAAAACCGGTAAACGGCCTGTTTGCGTCCGACAAATTCGGACACGCGTTTGCCCCGCTCAAAATCGCCGTTCACCGTCGGATGCCAAACCCATGCCGCGGAATCGATCTCCTGAACAGAGGCGATTCCCGTGTTACCGCGAACCAAACGCTCCGGCAGGAAAACCCGTTCGACGCGTGTCGCCGAAAACGCGCAACAGGCGCATCCCGCCAGCACCCCTATCACAGCACGTATGTCCATATCCCGCTCCCTTGCGTTTCAGCCGCTATTCGTCCGTAGCGGTTCCCTTAAGCACCGAGATGAAGGCCGACTGAGGCACATTGACTTGACCGAATTCCTTCATGCGAGCCTTACCCGCCTTCTGCTTTTTCAACAGTTTTTGCTTACGCGTCACATCGCCGCCGTACAGCTTGGCCAACACGTCCTTGCGGAACGGCCGGATGTCCTCGCGGGCAATAATGTTGCGCCCGATCGTCGCCTGCACCGGGATCTTGAACATGTGAGGAGGGATGGTCTCGGCCAACGCCTTGCACATCTGCCGCCCGCGCGCCACCGCTTTGTCGCGATGCACCATGGTGGAAAACGCATCGACCAGCTCGCCGTTCAACAGGATATCCATTTTCACGATGTCGCTCACTTGGTATCCGCACGGCTCGTAATCCATCGACGCGTACCCGTGGCTCACGCTTTTGAGCATGTCGTGAAAGTCGATCAGAATCTCGTTGAGCGGCATCAGGCACGACAGGATCACACGCCGGGCATCCAGACTTTCGGTCGCCTTGACCTCACCGCGCCGATCCAACACGATCCGCATCATGTCGCCGATGCACGCGCTGGGGCAAATGATCGTGGCCTTGATGATCGGCTCCTCGATCTGCTCGATATACGTCACATCCGGCAAGCGCACGGGGTTATCGATCTCCAAGGCCGATCCATCCCTCAGCTGCACCTTGTAAATGACCGACGGATGCGTGTTGATGATATCCAGATCGAACTCGCGGCGCAGGCGTTCCTGCACCACTTCCATATGCAAGAGCCCTAAGAAACCGCAACGGAAACCGAAGCCCAGCGCCACCGAACTTTCGGCATGGAAGGTGAAC
>CAZTDL010000936.1:0-1582 GCA_964612775.1 uncultured Lentisphaeraceae bacterium | reverse complement strand
CGTGGACCGTGCGTTCAAGTTGGACGACGGGGAAAAGGAGATTTTTCGGCGGATGATGCGGAAGGCGGAGGCTTTTTCCGGCGTGCGCGTGTTGACCTACGCGATCCTGTCGAACCACTTTCACCTGCTGGTCGCGGTGCCGGAACGGGGCGAGGTGGGCGAGGCTGAGCTGTTGCGCAGGATGACGGCTCTTTACGGGACGACCTATGTCGCGGCGAGGCTGCAGCAGTGGAAAGAATGGCGCGGGAACGGGGCGGGTTATCTCGTTGACCGGGAACAGGATAACCTCAGGGCTCGAATGGGAGACGTCAGCGCGTTCGTGAAGACGCTGAAGCAGCGCTACAGCATGTCATACAACGCGCGGCACAGACGTTCGGGCACGCTGTGGGAAGAACGTTTCAAGAGCGTGCTGGTCGAGAACGGCGAGAGCGCGAAGGCGACGGTCGCGGCGTATATTGACTTGAATCCGGTGCGGGCGAAGCTGGTGGACGATCCGAAGGACTACCGTTGGAGCGGATACGGCGAGGCGTGCGGCGGCGGAAAGACCGCACGGGAAGGACTCGTTGAGGTGCATGATTCGCGGCATGACGAGCAGTCCGGCGCGTGGCGGCATGTCAGTGCGCGTTACCGCACGCTTCTCTATACCGAAGGCGTGGAACGGCATGCCGCCTACGGCGGACAGGTCGTGCGCGGAGGCATCGAGAGTCGCGAGGTCGGCAACGTCATCGAAAACGGCGGACGGTTGCCTCTGCCGCAGGTGTTGCGCTGTCGGGTCCGGTATTTCACGGATGGCATGGTGATCGGCGGCAAGGCGTTCGTGGAGAGGACCTTCAACGACAACAGGCGGTTTTTTGGCGCTAAACGCAAGGACGGCGCACGGAAGATGCGATTCGGAGAATGGGGCGCGTTGCGGACGGCCCGCGCGTTGCGGGTGGATGCGGTGCGCCTGCCTCTGACGACATGAAGCGTCGCTGCCTCATCCGTTGTCAGTCTGGGGGCGGATTGCCTTTTAAAAAGCACAACCCCATTAATGTGCTCTTCCCCCCTTATCGGGCAGCAAAAAACCTGTTAAAATGCTGTTCGTGAAAAAAATACTTTTGCTTTGCTGTGGGCTGTTTTGTGTCGTGGGGGGACTTTTCGGGGCGGCGATTCCAACGAATCGGGTGTCACGTCTGGAGGTCGCTGAACGTAATGCTTTGTCCGCCATGAATCTGAAACCGGCGGATGGCCTTCTCCGCGTGCATCTCGTTAACCCGGAGAATAAGAGTCAGGTGGAACTCACGTTGAGTGCGGGAGACACCCGGTGCCGACTGTTGCCGCCTGATTTTTTCCCGAAAGAAAGTCTTAAGCGTCTTTCAACCTTGCCTTGCCCTCCGCTCACCAATGCGTTGTGCTGGTTTACGCTCAAACGAACAGAGGATGCGTGGCTCGCCTATGTCGATGATCAACCGGTGTTGCGGATGCCTGAACTATGGACGGGGCGGCTCGAGCTTCTGCATCGGCCTGAAAACCAGCCTCCAGAGGCCAGCGCGGATGATTATACGCAGCGTCTCGGCGCCTTTAAATTCGAGGACAATTTCCT
>CAZTDL010000935.1:0-1584 GCA_964612775.1 uncultured Lentisphaeraceae bacterium | reverse complement strand
CGCATAGGCCAAACCGCCTCCCGCCGCCCGAGCCAGCAGATCCTTACTGATCAGGTGCGACTCGCAGAGCACATCGCGTTCCTGTTCCTCAAACGTCGCCACGGAAGAGACACGCAATGCCGGCGCTTCGGCGCTCAGCGCCTCACGCACTTTAGAAAACACGCGTTCGCGGTCACGTTCGGTCGCCCAGTCGGGAAAGCGTTCTCCAGCCAAATTACGGGCCAACCGCACACGGCAACTCATGGCGATGTCATCCGACGCCACCGGCCGCGCCTTTTTTGACGAAGACCCGAATTCCGATTTCAACATCATGCCGGGCCGCCTTTCTTCTCGTCTTTCGGTCCGTCCAACTTCTGGAGCTGGTCGCGCAAGGCGATCGCCTCTTCATACCGCTGCGCCTTCACCGCTTCGTCCAGCTGGGCCTCAAGCCGCTTGCGCGCCCACACGGCCTTCGCCTTCTCCGGCGCTTTCCCCGTGTGCCTGGAGGCACGGTGCAGATCGAAAATCGCAGAGTCCAATTCCTTTGAAAACGCCTCGTAACAGGCGGGACACCCCAAACGCGACCGCTGGCGGTACTCATTGCGCAGGATGCCGCATACCGGGCAGGAAGGCTCCGCACGATTCAGCGCCCGCCCCACGATTTCGAACGCGGCGTCCATGATCATCCCCATCAGAGGCAGAGATGGCACGCCCGTCGCCGGCGGCACAGATTCCGAGTCCTTTTGCCGCAACGCTTTATTGGCACAGGCCTGACACACATACAATTCCTGAAGGTCCCCCGCGGTCTCTTTCGTGATCGCGGTCTCCGCCTCAGCATTATGACACATTTCGCATTTCATCTTATCAGTCCAAACGGTAAACGGAAAAAGTAGCATAAAATCCAAGCCACCGCAAACGGTCGTACGGTTTTCAGTAAATTTCTTATACCGACGTCTTGAATCGACTTCCCGCATTTAGTAATATAATCGAACTTTTTTATCGATTCCTTGCCGCGTTTTCAAAGGGCTTTTGCGTTATGGAATACTTTCTGCTGATCATCAGCGCGATTCTGGTCAACAATTTCGTGCTGAGCCGTTTTCTCGGAATCTGCCCCTTCTTGGGCGTGTCGAAGAAGCTCAGCACGGCGCTCGGCATGTCCGGCGCGGTCATTTTCGTGATTGCGATGGCTTCCGCCGTGACTTGGTGCCTGCAGAAATTCGTATTGGAACCGTATCATCTCGAAAAGTTCCTCCAGACTCTGTCCTTCATTCTGGTCATCGCCGTGCTGGTCCAGTTCATCGACATCGTGATGAAGCGTTTTGCGCCGCCGCTCCACGCCGCGCTCGGCATTTTCCTTCCCCTTATCACCACCAATTGCGCCGTGTTGGGCGTGGCGGTACTGAACATGAAGGAGGGTTACGGTTTTTTTAAGTCCGTTCTTTTCGGGACCTCCGCGGCGATTGGCTTCGCCTTTGCCCTGTTGATCTTTACCGGGTTACGCGAGAAGATCGAACGGGCCGACCCGCCGCGCTGCTTCCGGGGCGTAGCCATTTCCCTCGTCACGGCCGGACTCCTCAGTCTCGCTTTCATGGGCTTTAGCGGTCT
>CAZTDL010000934.1:0-1592 GCA_964612775.1 uncultured Lentisphaeraceae bacterium | reverse complement strand
CATCGATGCCTCGCAGACGGCGTTCGGCGCGCGGATGTTACGCGCCAACGGCGCTTTCGCCGAAGCGCCGGTCCGGGCATTCGGCGTGGTGGACCGCGTGGGCGGCGGCGACGCGTTCGCCGGCGCGATGATCTGGGCGTTGCGGCAAAAGGATTGGGACGATGCGCGGCGCATCGCCTTCGCCGCCGCATGCGGCGTTCTGAAACATGAAACCCGCGGCGATTTCAGCCTGTCGACGCGTGAAGAGGTGGATGCCTTTCTTGCGGGCGGCGACGCCGCGATCCGGCGTTAGGATTATACGGACTATGAAAAACGACACGATCAAACGGCTGACGAACCCGGGACTCCTGCCGGTGATACGGCTCGCTTCAGGCGACAGACTGCCCGAGCTTCTTGATGCTTTCGCGCACGGCGGTATCACGGCCGCGGAACTCACGATGACGATGCCCGACGCGCCTCGGCTTCTCGCGGAGAACAAGAAGCGCTTCGGGGGTTTGCTGTCGCTCGGAATGGGGACGGTGACGGATGAGTCCTCCGCCCGTACGGCACTGGAGGCCGGAGCTGAATTTCTCGTTTCGCCGTTTCCCGTCTTCGAAGCCCTCACGCTCGCGCAGAAGGCGTGCGTGCCGATGGTGATGGGCGCTTTTTCGCCGTCGGAGGTGTATCAGGCGTGGAAGGCGGGTGCGGACTTCGTGAAAATTTTTCCGCTGAATGTCGCCGGAATCGGCTATCTGAAGGACATCCGGGGACCTCTTCCCGGCGTGAAACTCTTTCCCACGGGCGGCATCACGCTTGAAAACGTGCCCGAGGTCATCGGGGCAGGGGCAGTCGGCTGCGGCGTCGGCGGGGCGCTTGTGAAGACGGATCTTATCGCGGCCGGCAGGTGGGATGAGCTTGCGGCGCTCGCAAAACGGTTCGTCGACGCGGTGCGCGGGGCCCGCGCGCGCGTCGCGTCGAAGGAAGACGAGAGCAAATGATCGCGTTCAACAAACCGAAAAATGTGGTTTTGTTCATGTGTGTTCTGTCAGGATTTCAATTCGCATGGGCGGACGGGAAAGTTCAGGAATTCCGGAAGCCGAGAATGGGGCTTTTGCTTCTCGCGACGGACCGTTTTCGCGACCTCGGCATGGGCACAGCGCGCGGCTCTTTCGCCGAGCGTAAAGCGAGGCAAATCGCCGGAAGGAAGAACGTTTGCGAAAAGGACTATGAGGTCGTTTACCCGGGGATCGTCTGGGACCGTTCACCGGAAGACGTCAGACGCGCAATCGACGCGTTCACGACGGCGAGAGTGGATTTTGTCCTTGAAATTCCGCTCTGCTGGGGCGAAGACTGTGCCCACAATCGGTTCCTCCGCGACATGCCGCCCGTTCCCCTCCTTTTTGCTCACCTCGTGCATGACAAGGTCGGCCTCAAGGATACGCATTCGGAAGACGAATTCACCGAATACCTCTGCAACGGTTCGCTCGTGGGCGCGCTTGAAATGAGCGGCGACAACGCGACCTATGCGAGACCGATGACGGAGACGGCGGTCGGAACGTGGAAAGAGATTCTCGAACGTGCGTCGCCGTTCGGAAAAGCCGCACGCGCCCGTG
>CAZTDL010000933.1:0-1593 GCA_964612775.1 uncultured Lentisphaeraceae bacterium | reverse complement strand
CCTCTGCAATGACTACGTGAAACTCACGGGCGGCAAGGTTCCCTACGTCAACCTGCTTCCCATGTATGCCAACGCGGCGCAGCTGAAATACGGAGCCTCGGCTGACGCCATTCAGTACTATGATGCAGACCCCGCGCTCTTCCGCAAGTACTGCGACGCGTTCTGCGCGAAGTTCGATGTCGGCTATATCTGCACGGACATCTACCCGCTCAACTGGGTCCAGGGGCGGCGTGCCACCTATCGCGACTACGTGGAGTCGATCAACGTGATCGCGGCTTCCGCCCGCGAGCACCGCAAGGACTTCTGGTGTTTTCTGCAGACCTTTGCCTGGACGCCCCCCAAACGCACCCCCACCGAGGCCGAGTTCCGCTGGCAGGCGTATTCCCTGCTCTCCTTCGGCTGCAAGGGACTCCTGTGCTGGACCTATGCGGGAACCGATCCCGCCTTTCCGTCCCTCGTGGACGCGTGCGGCCGGAGGACCGGCTCCTGGTATGACGCGAAAACCGTGTTCCAGGAAATCCGCCGGCTTTCGGACCTGTACGTGGCGTACGCCAATCTCGGCGCCTTCAATCACAACTGCACTGAGGCTGTCCCCTACCTGCGCCTGAGCAAACCGTATACCGGCTTCGATGCCATCCAAGAGATCCGCTGCGACGCTCCGCTGCTGATCGGCTGCTTTTCAAAAAAAGACGGTGTCGGCAGAGCCTTCACCGTCGTGAACATGAGCGAGCTTGAAGAGGTGAAAACCGTCGATGTCCGCCTGAAGCTCCGGGGCCGGAAATTCGTCGCCCACCCCCGTGGCTTCCCGACCGAGCTTCAGCCGGACGCGCAAGGGCTAGTCCGGCTGTCGCTCCCCTCCGGGGAGGGCGTCTTCGTGACGGTAGACTGAATCGTTCTTCAACCCACTTCTATACCTTCGGTTCAAAACCTTCGCGCTTGAAGCCCTGCAGAAGCGCGGTCGCTTCGGGGCTGTTGCTGAAGACGCGCTTGTCGTTGTCCCACACCAGCTCTTTTCCGGGGAAACGCTGCGCGATGCACCCGAACAGAAGCGCCTCGGTCAGACGGGCGGCATATTCGAAACGGCTGCCGGTGACGTCGGGGGTGTGCGCCTTGCAGGCGTCGACCCATTCCTTGTAATGGTTGTACTGCCACTTGCCGGGATCTTCGATCAGCTTGTTGCAGGCGCGCTCGGCTTCCTTTGTTTCGGGACCGAACGGCTGGCCGCCGACCGCGATAGCGTGCGGCTTGCTGGCATGGGAACCGCCGAGGGTAGTCGCCTTGGAACCGACGATCATGCACCCGTTGTCGCCCACGTTCAGTTTCGGATGCGATCCGATCGGACGCTTGGGAAGAATGCCGCTCTCGTACCAATAGACGTTCACGCCTTTCGGGCAAGCCGGCGACGGACCGAAATGGTAATCGATGGTCGAGTAGGTGGAATAGGCAAGATTGGCGGGTTTGTCGCACCATGCCTTGATGGTCTCGGGCAATCCCAGCTTCAGCACGAAGAACGCGGGGTCGAAATTGTGCACGGCCATGTCGCCGATGGCGCCGCAGCCGAAGTCGCACCAGCCGCGCCAAGCGAAGGGCTGG
>CAZTDL010000932.1:0-1599 GCA_964612775.1 uncultured Lentisphaeraceae bacterium | reverse complement strand
CGCCATCAGCCCTGCGGCCAGTTCCTCCGCCGTCCCGTCCTGCGGCGTGCGCGTCACCGTATAAACATACGTCCAGCCGTTGGAAACGCCCGGCAGGTCCGTCACCCATGACACATCCAATCCGACGGTCGCATTGGTCTTCACCGACACCAGTTGCTGGACCGTCACCTGCCTGAAATCATTGGTCATCAGCTACACCGTACTGGCGCTGCCGCGCGAGACAAAAAGACCGGCGTTCACCGCCTCACCCATCGGCACGGTGAGCGTGTGATAAAGTTCCCACACGGCATTCGTCGAAAAAAACGCTCTCACGGTATCGCCCTGCCGAATCAGGCGCATCAGCATCCACTCCTCCGTATGCCCGTTTTCGCTCTTTGAAGTCGGCGTGGCATTGAGAGATAAACGTCCGGATGCGGAAATCCGCCCGATGTTGGACTCATTGCCCCGCATATGGGCGAACAGCATATGCAACGAGCCCCGATCATTCCGTTGCTGGATCAACACGCCGGCGCGGGCCGAGTAATTCAGCGCGTCGTCGGTCGGCCGCTGGACATTCGCAATGACCTCGCAATCGCCTCGCATCGGCTGGAAGACGAAGCGACCGCCGTCCGAAGTCGCATACCACATATCATTGCCCGAGCCGATGAGCGTAAACGTTCCCGCATCATAGTTGCTCCCGCCCGGATACGCCGTGGTATAGGCCCCAAACGGCACATCCAGCCACGCCGACGGAACCGTCAACGCCCATGACGTTACGCACATGAAACACGCCGCCACCACCGCATGACGGCCTTTGATCAATATCATTTTCAGAACTCCTTTATTCACATCACACATTACACACATTAAATTCTATTTGCATCAGTGTGAGAATGTGAAAAAGGGAGACACCTGTCAATCTCAGAGGTCGAAATTCGACCGTGATGTTCAAATGCGAACATTTCGGCCCGTCTAACCGTGCTCAACGGTCACAGGCGAATAGCCTTGCGATTACGGCTCGGCCTGAAAGATGCCTTGGAAATCGATCGCTTCGGCCGCCATCGCCAACACGGCCAACGGCAGGCCTGCGGTTCCCGCGAGAAACGCGCGGTAATACGCGGCATAAGCTTCCTCTGATTCTTCAGAAGGCTTACGCAATCCGAGAAAAACCAGAGACGCGTCGCGCGACGCGTCGACAATTCGATCAAAGGCCGTCCGCGAGTCCTGAATCAGAACTTCGATCTCGGCGTTCACGCGTGCCGTTTCCAAAAAACGGGCGAGCGTCTGTCGCGCCTCGTCCCTGAGCTCTTCGCTCTCCACGATATGACATAACCTCAACCGGGCACCCGACCAGTTGGCGCTGTGCATAACCAAGCACGCCAACGCCAGCATGAACGCGACATTCGGCGTCAAGCCGCGCCACCAGATGTCGATCCGCGGCGCCCCGCCAGAGGGGGGCAGATCACCGTTTTCACGAACAATGATGAGATTCCTGCGGCGATGGGCGACCAGTTTAACCAATTGCGCGAAAGGCAAGGCGTTATCCGTTTTCTCCGAAGCGCCGATCAGCACCGTGTTCGGCGTCAACGGGCCATACCCATAAGCCCGCACAAGTTCGCG
>CAZTDL010000931.1:0-1601 GCA_964612775.1 uncultured Lentisphaeraceae bacterium | reverse complement strand
TTGCCGACACCTTGGTTGCGACGGACGGACTGGGCCGGTCTTTGCCGACGTGCCGCGAGATGGGCCTGCCGCGCGCGGGCCGGACGGTCGGCATGTTTTATTTCCTTTGGCACGGCGAACACGGACAGCAGGGGCCGTTCGACGTGAGCCGCATCTTGGCCGAGCATCCCGACGGACTGACGAATCCGAAAACGCCGTGGGGACCGGTGTACGCGATGCACCACTGGGGCGAGCCGCTTTTCGGCTACTACCTTTCGGACGACGAGGCGGTGATCCGCAAGCACGCGCAGATGCTGGCGGACGCGGGCATGGACGTGGTGATTTTCGACGTGACCAACGGCTGGACGTATCCCAAGAGCTATCTGGCGCTGATGCGGGTGTTTGCTGAAGTCCGCGCCAACGGCGGCCGTACGCCGTAGCTCGCATTCCTCTGTCCCTTCCGGAATCCGCCGCCCGACTCGCCGCGCGGCAAAGTGGTGCTGCGTCTCTGGGAGGACGTTTACAAGCCGGGGCTGCATCCGGAACTTTGGTTTCGCTGGGAGGGCAAGCCGCTGCTGTTGACGAATCCCGATAACCTGCGCGGCGAGCGCAGGGGCGTTCTCGGGCACACCTATCCCGCGCCGCTGGAGCCCGGTCACACGCTGGGCCAGCGGTTCAGCGTTGCCCAGCCGTTCTTTGCCGTGGATGCGTGCTTCCCGACATGGGGCACGACCAACGCGTCGCTGACGCTCGCGTTGCGCCGCGACGGACCGGTGGGCGCGTGCGTTGCGCGGCGGCGCTTTGAACGCATCGCCGACAATGCGCGGCTGGAGCTCGCATTCGATCCGCCGTTGCCGGCCGGGACCTACTATCTGGAGGCGTCCGAGGCGCAGGGCAAGGTGGGGTGGTGGGGCAATCGCGCGAACACGTCTGTGGACGGCGAGGCGTATGCCGACGGCCGGCCCGCAGCGGGCGATCGCGAGTTCGCGGTCTCGATGCCGGACGCGGTCAGAGATGAAATCCGTTCGTTCTTCACCGTGCGCGATCCAGAACCGAGCTATTTCAGAGGGCCGTCTGCGCCGAATCAGTGGAGCTGGCTGGAGGTGTATCCCCAGCACGTCTTTACGAACGCGCGCGGCGAGAAGGAGATGATGGCCGTCGGCGTGGCGCAGAACGCGGTCGGGAACCGGCTCGGCGCAATGAGCGAGCCCGACTCGATGGGACGCAGCTACCACGGCGGCGCGTTCGACCGCACGCCCGGCGCGGTGGATCGAGGGCTCAACTTCGCCGAGCAGTGGGGACGCGCCTTGCGGGAAGATCCGCACTTTCTTTTTGTCACGGGCTGGAATGAGTGGATCGCGAGCCGCTTCTCCGATTTCTGCGGCGTGAAGGGCGTGGCGGTGTTTCCCGACGAGTGCGATCAGGAGCACAGCCGCGACATCGAGCCGATGAAAGGCGGGCACGGCGACAACTACTACTATCAGATGGTGGACTTCATCCGCCGGTTCAAGGGCGCGCGCGAGGCCCCCGTCTCGAACGGGCCGCACAAGATCAAGATCGACGGGGAGTTCGACGATTGGAGAGCCGTCGCGCCCGAATACCGCGACGATGCGTTCGACACG
>CAZTDL010000930.1:0-1608 GCA_964612775.1 uncultured Lentisphaeraceae bacterium | reverse complement strand
TACCGCATCGGCGACGTGAGCCGCGAAATTGTCAAGATGGATGCGGACAACGGCCGCGCAAGGATGCTGGTGGTCGATGCCGGCGCGAAAGTGACGGTTCCTGGCCTTTATATGGCTAATGGCACCAACGCGGTTGTGGTCGACGGCGAGCTCAGCCTCTCCGGCGATTTTGATGCGGCCAATCTGCGTATTCAGAGCACGTTGGCGGAAGACCGCGTCACGGTGCGTTCCGGAGGCGCAATGACCTGCCCGCAGTCAACCTGGTTCAACATCGGGGTTCGCGGCCCGGGGGTGCTCTCCGTCGAAGGCGGTGTCGTGCGGCTCGGGAGCATCAGCCTCGGTTATCAGCAACGGCCTTTAGACTATTACGGCGGCGCTTACGGGCGCGTGTTTGTTACGGGCGGCGGCGTGCTTGACGTGACCGGAAAATGGAACTGGTTTGGCGACAGTAACGCGATTGCCCGCGTCAATATGCTGCTGGTGGGTGACGGCTCTTCGGAGGGAAATGTCGTGCGGCTGCCGCCGACTACGCAGACCACGGCCGATGGGTGGTCGTCTCTCGGCCTGAACAACGGCGCGCTGGTGACCACGGGCACGGGGTTGACGACACCGGTCGCGGGCGACTATCTGAATGGCCTTAAGCAGATTTATGTCAGCGCCAACGGCGGAATGATCGATACGGCCGGCCGAACCGTCACGCTTGCTCAGCCGATCTGTTCCGACCGGGCAGGCGGCACGTTGGCCAAGGCGGGCTCGGGCAGTCTGACGCTGACGCAACCGTTGCGTTGGGCCGGTACGGTCGATGTGCGGGGCGGCACATTGAATGCGGCGCTCGAAAGTGCGGCGGTTTGTCAGAACGATCCGAGCAACCTGCTGACGCGGATCGGTTTTGAGAATGGCCCCGTCGCTGACACGTCGGGCAACGGGAACCATGGTGTGCAGCGGGGTGCCGCCGTCATGGATGTCGGCACGAACGGTCTCTATGGTTTGACTTTTGCGACGGGCGCGTCCTCCGTTTGCGTGCCCTGCACGCCGATGATGCGCGGAATGGATCGTTTCACGGTCGCGATGTGGCTGTGGGTCAATACGACGAATACGGCGGCCACAACGGGCACGACGTTCTTTACGACGCGCAAAGACGGGGGATCGAACGGCCCTTATGAGTTTATGCTCCGTATGAACTACGGCAGAGTGCGCTTCATGACCATGGGCGCGGTCACAGGCAGTTGGCAGTCCTATGATTCAACGGCGGTGATTCCCGGCCCCAACCAGTGGGTTCATGTGGCGTGTGTTGTGACTCCCGGCGGAGTGACGACCTATATCAACGGGGCGCTCGCGCGCTCGCCGGGGACGGGCGATCTGAAGACGATCCTCTTCTGTCCGCCGGATCGGTCGCTGAACGATTACGGGTTCGGTTTCGGAAATTATCAGTTGTCCACGCCGGGAAGCGGACAATTCACAGGACGGTGCGATGACGTGCGTGTCTATTCTTACGCGATGGCGCAGGATGAGATTCAAGCCTTGATCGGCACCGCGCCGATGTTGACGGGTTTGTGCGTGGCGCGCGGAGCGCTCTTCGTGCCGCACGGCTCGATGACCACCGTGCGC
>CAZTDL010000929.1:0-1608 GCA_964612775.1 uncultured Lentisphaeraceae bacterium | reverse complement strand
CGCGTTCTCTCTTTGACGCCGCAAACGACGCATCCAAAACGACGACCCCCGCCGTTTTTTCTCCGGCACCCGTAACGGTCCCCGCCATGCCCGCTGAGCCAGCGAAGAAATAAACGCCGCGACACGACGACGCTGCCGACCGCGCTTGATGAGCCGCGATCAATACGTGCGGCGAGACGCATGGGCTTGCCACGCCCGCATGACCGCCTGCGCTTCAGACGCGTCTGTCTTGATAAACCGAATCCTACGATTTTCCGGGTTCGCAGCGAGTTCGCCGTAAATCAACGAGTCATCGAATCCGATACCGGAAGCATCGTCGCGCGTGGCCGCGTAGTGTACGGTTCTCAAACGGGCCCAATAGATCGCCCCCAAACACATCGGGCAGGGCTCGCAGCTCGTATACAGCTCGCAATCCTCAAGATGGAAACGTCCCAGAATCCGACACGCCGCGCGAATCACATTCACCTCGGCGTGCGACGTGGGATCAACGTCCAGAATCACTCGGTTCCATGCGCTCGCGACCACATGCTCATCGCGAACAATGACCGCTCCGAAAGGACCGCCGTCGCCACGCGAAACCCCCTGCGCGGCAGCCTGCACCGCCTCACTCATAAATCCCGCTGTCAGCGCGTCGTTCATCGCGGCGGACTCCGTTTAAATCACATAGTTGTTTACGTCGGCCGAAAGTGCGCACCGCTTCAACACATCAGCCAATGTGATGCTGTCCAGAACCTTCGCAACCGCGCCGTTCACTTCCTGCCACACCGAACGCGCCACGCAGGTGTCAATTTGATTGCAGGCGTCCTCATGAGTAAGACACTCCACCAATGACAGCGGTCCCTCAAGGATGTTCACCACCTGCAACATGCTGATCTCTTCAGGACGCCTCGCCAACACATAACCACCTTTAGCGCCCCGCTTGACACTCAGCAGTCCCGCCGTCTTTAGCGGATTGATCACCTGCCACAGGTATTTCACTGAAATTTCCTGCCGCTTGGCAACCTCATTCAATGTGACGGCCCCGTTATTCTGATGCATTGCGATATCCATCAGTGTGCGCAATCCATATCGCCCTTTGGTCGAAATCCTCACGTTATGAATCCCTTAAAAGAATTGATTTATCGATAGTCTACAGTATTTATCGACTTAAGCAAACGGAAATATTGAGTCAGAAAAAAGGTTAAAGGACAGAATGAGCCGCATACGCCTGCGCCAAGGCCCGCCACTGGGCGTCAGAGAGCTGTTCGGCGCGGACCTGCGAACCAATCCCGGCGGCCGCGAAAAGCGCGGCCTGAGCGGCATCATCACGCCCAAGCGGAGCAGGCGCTTTACGCAGAGAAGCGCCGAGCTGTTTACGTCGGTGCATAAAAGCATAGCGAGTCAGCTCAAAAAACCAGCGACGCTCTTCCGGCGTCAGCGTCGGAGCACAGGCGCGCCGATCCAACCGGACGATGGTAGAGCCCACTTCAGGCCGCGGCCAAAAACAGGCGGCTTTCACGGCACGCACGAGAGTCACATCGTAATCGAGTTGCAGCCAGACCCCGGCTTGGCCACGCGCATCAGCGTCGGGCGAGGCGCAGAAGCGCTCGGCCACCTCGGTCTGAACCA
>CAZTDL010000928.1:0-1609 GCA_964612775.1 uncultured Lentisphaeraceae bacterium | reverse complement strand
GCCCTGATGATTTGCCGTTGACCGACTTTAAGACCCTTGCCGACCACGGTATTCTTCCCGATCCCGCCCTGCGCGATTTTGAAAACATCCCGCTCAAGGAGGAGATCGACGGATACTTCAGCCGCGAGGTGCTGCCCCACGTGCCCGATACCTGGATGGACCGCGGCAAGGACAAGGTGGGTTACGAGATCAACTTCAACCGCCACTTCTACCGGCACACCCCGCCCCGCTCGCTGGAAGCGATCGACGCCGACCTGAAGCAGGCGGAGGAGGAAGTCTTGCGGCTGCTCAACGAGGTGACGACGTGACCGAAATAACGCCGCGACAATGGCCAACGCGACGGCTTAAGTTCGCTGCAACGATTAACAATGAAGCGTTGTCGGAGGATACCGATCCCGATTTTGAGCTCCAGTATGTGGACATTGGTAATGTCGACTCCGCTGGGGTCATTCATGAGATTGCCAACCACCGTTTCGAGGACGCGCCAAGCCGGGCAAGAAGAAAGGTTCAACATGGTGATGTCATAATATCAACGGTTCGCACATATCTACAGGCAATTGCTCCTATTGAAAGCCCCCCAGATAACTTGATCGTTTCGACTGGCTTCGCGGTTGTCCGCCCCCGCGTCGATACTCTTGACACACGGTTCTGCAAGTTCGCGCTCCGTGAACCAGCTTTTCTATCTGAAGTGGTAAGATGTTCCGTTGGTGTGAGCTATCCAGCCATCAATGCCTCTGAACTTGGCAATATACTTGTTTATGTTCCGCCATTAACTCAACAGAACGCCGTCGCGGACTTTCTTGACCGGGAGACGACCAAGATTGATGCCCTGATAGCAGCGAAGGAACGGCTCTTAGGAATATCGTCGGAGAAACGTCGGGCGCTAATCGCCCATGCCGTCACGCGCGGCCTAAACCCGGATGTCCCCTACCGCGACTCCGGCATCCCATGGCTCGGCACAATCCCTGCGCATTGGAAAACGGAACGTGCCAAGTGGCTATTTCACGAACGCGATGAGCGATCTGAGACAGGTGACGAAGAATTGCTCACCGTTTCTCATCTGACGGGCGTCACACCCCGGTCAGAAAAGAACGTAAACATGTTCGAGGCCGAGACTACGGAAGGATACAAACGCTGTTGTGCCGGTGACCTCGTTATTAACACGCTCTGGGCGTGGATGGGAGCAATGGGAGTTTCTCCGGTCAACGGCATTGCAAGTCCCGCTTACAATGTCTATACCCCAAACAAGAGCCTTGACCCTGCTTACGTGGATGCGCTCGTCCGCATACCTGTGTTCGCTGAGGAAGCCACCCGCTTTTCAAAAGGGGTTTGGTCCTCCAGACTCAGGCTGTACCCAGAGGGATTCTTCGAAATCTGGATGCCAGTCCCACCCTTGGAAGAACAGCTCGCCATCGTCGCCCACATCAGGCGCGAGACGGACAAGCTGGACGCCCTGCAAAAAGCGACGGAGAGAACCATCAGATTATTGAAGGAACGCCGCGCCGCGCTCATTGCGGCCGCCGTAACCGGAAAAATCGATGTCTGTGGAGAGGTCGCGTGATGGACAAGATGCAACTCCAAACTCTCGTGCGCGAGCTCACCGCCCTTC
>CAZTDL010000927.1:0-1618 GCA_964612775.1 uncultured Lentisphaeraceae bacterium | reverse complement strand
GTCGTACGGGTCGAACTTGAACAGCAGCGAATCGCCCACGACGATCCCATAGGCCGCCCGCTCCACCGGGTCCCACTCGATGACGCGCCAGTAGACCTTACGGTCGATCATCGGATTCGACATGGTGCGCGGCGAGGCGCGCGGATCAAGCGGCACCCGCGTGTCGCGAAGATCGAACACACGATCCTTTTTCGGATCGTACTTCCAGATGCGCCTGATCGGAAAAGAGCCATATACGTTACCTTCGTCGTCAGCAAAGATCGTGCGGCAGATATCCCAGTCATCCACGCGTCCGAGATCCGTCGTCGCCCGCGTTTGAAGATCCATCGCGTAGAGATGGCCATCCTCCGCCATGCCGTATAACCGCTGATATTTCGGCTCGAACACACACCCGAGCAAACCCCATTGCCGGTTGATCTGCCCGAGGTTCTCCAACTGCCGCTTCGCCGGGTCGTAGCGAAACCAGTTCGGACCGCGATAACTTGCGGGATCAATACATTCCGGTCCCGTGTCTTCGCAAAAGTCGCCGAAGTAAATGCGCCCCTGGGCGTCCTCGCTCATGCGCACATGAATCTTCCCCGAGGTTCGGATGCCTTTACCGCGTTCGTTTTTAAAGGCCGTCAGATCAGCCACATGCGACATCGTTTGCGTCTGCGGGTCGAACTCAAAAAAGTGCGCCGCCTCCGCGTGGGTGCAGAGCCCGATGTAGAGTTTCCCGCTTTTGGCCGCGTACAGCGCGCTCCACATGCTGTCCTCACGCTCGCTGCCGCCAGTGAACCGATAGGGCTGAACGATGACAACCGACGGCGAAGCGGCATTGCCCGCCATCGGGGTCGTTACACAAACGGCACCCGTGATCGCCACAGCCACCGCCGTTTTGAGGGATGAGATCATATGTTCTCCTTTCGAACGAGAGTCGGTTTCGCAACAATCGCTTGCGTACTCTCAACGCTGTGAAGCATAGAGGCCCCTGCGGAAACAGACAATTTCTTAAACCCGAATTCGGCTTACGTTTTCGCGAACTTGTCCCTTGCGCGCGTCACCCGCTTTCCGTATTCTTTTCCGCATGAAACGTTCGGCTCGCATCCGCATGCCACAAGTCGCCGTCCTGTTGGAAGCATCCCTCGGCATCTCCCGACTCATGCTGACGGGCATCCTCAACTATGTGCGCGTCTACGGGCCGTGGAGCCTGAACATCGCGGGGGGAGGCACTCGAGATCTCAAACTGCCCGACCTGCGTCAGTGGCGGGGTTCCGGCATCATCGGCCGAGCGACCACAGACGCCATCGCCCGCGACATCGCCTCGGCCCGTCTGCCCACCGTTCTATTCAATCCTTGCGACGCTTATCTCGCGCCGTCTCATCCGCTCTCCGCGTGTGGCCGAACTCAAAGTGATTCACCCGCCATTGGACGCCTCGCCGCCGAATACTACCTCGGCATGGCGTTTAGGCATTTCGCTTTCGTGGGTGAGGTGAACGACATCAACTGGTCGGCCTGGCGACGGGAAGCGTATATCGCACGGTTGAAAGAGAACGGGCAGACGTGCCACATCTACCCCCTTCCGCCCAGAGCGAAGAAAACGTGGAACTCCGAACGCCCCCTTCTCTGCGCTTGGCTG
>CAZTDL010000926.1:0-1621 GCA_964612775.1 uncultured Lentisphaeraceae bacterium | reverse complement strand
CACAGATCCAGTTTTCCTTAACTTGTGAACCAGAAATTGGCGTTTTTGTAAAGCCCTTCTGTCTGATATCAGGCTGCGCAGGGAGGAGTTCCGCATCCGGTTGGGAGACCGGGCGTGGTCAATTCGAAACAACCGTACCCTGAAATGACGCGCGCCGGCGATGGTGCGCCTTGGAGACCTGCGCGATGAGCAAGACGATCCTCGTAACCGGACCGGATCTCGACACGAGTGCGAGCCGGCTCGTGGCCGAACATGGCTACGAAACGGTCCACACGCCGGCCTACGCCGACAGCGCGGTCATTTCCGACTATGCCGTGCGGACCGGTGCCGTGGGGATCGTTTCGCGTATGGGGCGGATCGACGCCAGCGTGATGGACAGCGCGCCCCAGTTGCGGGTGATCTCCAAGCATGGTGTCGGGGTCGACAACATTGATCTCGCCGCCGCCGCCGAGCGCGGCATCCCGGTTCTCGTTGCCACCGGCGCGAACGCCGTCTCTGTCGCAGAGCATGCCATCGCCCTAATGTTGGCTTCGGTGAAGCGCCTGCTGCCGCTCTCGGCCGGGCTTCGCGCCGGGCTTTGGGAAAAGCCCGGGTTCGCGGGGCGCGAGCTCGCCGGTGAGACCCTCGGCCTGATGGGCATGGGATCGATTGCGCAAGCGACGGGTCGCATGGCACGCGGACTGGATCTGAGGTTGGTCGGATACGATCCATTCGCTTCGGATGCCGTTTTCGAGGCGCACGGCGTCAGCCGGTGTGGGAGCTTTGACGAGTTGCTGGAGCAGTCCAGGATTCTGAGCCTGCACTGCCCCTTGAACGCACAGACGCGAAAGATCCTGAATGCGGCGGCCATCGCGCGGATGCCGCAGGGTTCCTACGTCGTGAACACCGCGCGAGGTGGTCTGATCGACGAAGCCGCCCTGCTGGATGCGATCCGGTCGGGCCATCTTGCCGGTGCCGGCCTTGATACATTCGCGATCGAGCCGCCAGCCGCGGAGCACCCGTTCTTTGCCGAGGCGCAAATCGTCGTGACGCCGCATATCGGCGGAGTTACGCGCGAGGCCAACGCGCGCGTGGGTGTCGAAGCCGTGCGCGGCATTTTCCAGCTGCTCGAGGGCCAGCCACTGGCGCCCGAGCGCATCGCAAACCGCAAACTTCTCGATGCCGCCCGAGCGGCGTCGATGCAAAAGGAAGGCCAGGCATGACAAGTGGATTTCGCATCCTGAACCGGGAACGCACAGCACCAAAAGCGTTGGTCGAAGCGTTTGCAAAGCTCCCGGTCGCCAACGTATCGGATTCGATGTCGCGCATGGCGGCCGGCGGTCCGACCCTGCGCCCGATGCACGCGTCGGGCGGCATGGCGGGCGTGGCCCTGACGGTCGTGTGTCGGCCGGGCGACAATCTCATGCTGCACAAGGCGATCGATCTGAGCCAACCCGGAGACGTCATCGTGGTGGACGGGGGCGGCGATCTGACCAACGCCCTCATGGGCGAGCTGATGCTGGCCTACGCGGTCAAGAAGGGGGTATCGGGTTTCGTGCTCAACGCGGCGATCCGCGACCTCGACGCGTTCATCGCGACCAACCTGCCCACCTATGCCGCGGGCGTCACGCATCGCGGCCCC
>CAZTDL010000925.1:0-1622 GCA_964612775.1 uncultured Lentisphaeraceae bacterium | reverse complement strand
CCAGAAAGCGTCACCCGCTATGATCGCTGAGCTCCACAAGAAGGCGCTGCAGGCGCTCTCGACCACCTACACCTCGCTCGAAAACGGGATCAGCGGCAGCGACATGGGGGCCACCAGCAACACCGAGGCCGGCGATGAGGCTGTGGCCGCGACGCCTGACGAAGCCCCCGCAGAGTACCGCGACATGGTATCGGATTATTTTAAAGCGATCGGGGAGATGAACTAGGAAGAACCTCTTTCCGCACTGCCGAATGTATGAGCATACGATGAAAAGACTCCTAACCTCTCTCTTTGCCTGTTCTGCCGCTCTTCTGACAGCCTCCGCGCAAAACGAATGGGCCGTGCCCGGCACGACACTCCGTGTCGATGTGCGCGTCCAGCGTCCGCCGGACCATAAAGACCTCGGCGTGTTTGTCAAAATCCCCGACGGCGGCCTGTTGCCCGGTAAATACCCGATTCCCGAGGTGAAGGACGACCAAGGCAAAACCTTGGAATCTCTGATCGTCGGACATTTGCAGTCGGACAGTCTGGGCGTGCTTTTCGCGCAGCCCGAAAACGGCGATACCGTCCACATTTACATCAAGGGATCGGCAACTCCGCCGCCCAAGCCAGAACACGCGCGGCTGATTCCCAGTGTGATCTACTATGCCCAAAACGGCAACGCCAGTCTGGATGCCGCCAAACGGATGGCGAACGAGTACCCGCCCGCGCAGGGCGCAGCCTTCAACACATGGATGTGCATCGGCGCCATGGTGAACCCTTATGGGCCTGATGACGATTTCTCAAGTTGGTTCGTGGGTTGCATTCTCTTGGAAAAGAAAGAGAGGATCTACTTTGCCACGGTATCGGACGAGGGGTCCGAATTCGCGATCGACGGCAAAACGGTCTGCAGCTGGCCGGGAATCCACACGCGCGACGCCGGAGCCAAAGGGCAACACGGCGAAAATGTGGAACTTGAGGCGGGGCTGCACCGCATCGACTATTTTCATTTCGAAGCGAAGGGCAAACAGGAATCGCAACTCACCTGGCGTCGCAAAGGCATCTCCGAGGGACCCGTGCCCGAACTGGTTAACGCGTTCGCGAAATCCGGAGACGCGTTCATTACGCGCATCGCTTTCAAGGACGGACGCGTTTGCGCGGCCATCAAGGGCGTCAACGAGCCGAACGGGTACTTCTGGACAGGTGACCGTCCGCTCACCCTCTTCACGCTCGCCTATACGGGACTTGACCGCTCCGATTCATCACAGTCCGTCTCATGGGAGTTTGACAAAACCAAACGGATCAATGAGCCTATTGTCGAGTGGTTGGTCTCCGGCGACCACGACCAGATTTCTTATCCCGTCACACTGGCGGTTTCCAACGCCGCAGGCGTTGCCCGCACCACGGCCAGGCTGGTCTGTCCGTGGACGCCCACCGAATTTTCACTCGACAGCAAAGAAGACCGACTGAGTTTCCGTAAGGCGATCCTCAACATGATCATAGCGGTCCCCAAAAACGCCGACCCCTGCGCCGACTGGAAAGCCGACCAATGGTCGATTCTGATCGAGCTGCTTGAGCCTTACCGCGCGGGGCCGATTCTCACCGAACTCTTCGCCCGCGGCTACGAGACCATCAAGAAGCGT
>CAZTDL010000924.1:0-1623 GCA_964612775.1 uncultured Lentisphaeraceae bacterium | reverse complement strand
GAAAACGTCCTTGGCTCCGGACTGCAGACACACCTCGGCGACCTTCTCGTAAATGGCCTCAACCTCCTCGCGGCTGTTACCATCGAAGGTAAGCAACAGATACGCATCCGAAGAGTGATCCGGGAATTTTTTGCCCAAATACTGTTCCGCACACAGAATAACCGGTTTCTCCATGTATTCGATGGCGGTGGGAATAGACTTCGATTTGATGATGACGGGAACCGTTTCGATCGCCGTCGTCAGATCATCGAACGGGACCAGCAGACTGATCGCTTTCTTGGGCAACGGCAACAGCTTGAGAATGGCCTTGGTGACGAAACACAGCGTTCCCTCAGAGCCGATAATCAGATCTTTCAAACTGTATCCGGAACTGTTCTTAACCACCTTGCCACCCACGTCAATAATATCGCCAGAAGCCAGTACCACCTCTAGCCCACGCACATAATCGCGCGTCACGCCGTATTTGACCGCCCGCATCCCACCCGCGTTGGTGCTGATATTACCCCCGATCGAGGCGCTCTTCTCTCCGGGATCCGGCGGATAAAAAAGGTCGTGATCCTGAACGAACTTAGCGATATCCATGAGCAACACGCCCGGTTCCACCGTCAGCGTCAGATTTTCATCGTCCAATTCCAAAATCCGATTCATTCTCGCGGTGCTGAGCATGATCCCGCCGTAAAGGGACACCGATGCGCCGACAAGGCCCGTCCCCTGACCGCGCGGCGTCACAGGAAGACGCCGCTCATTGGCATATTTCAAAATCGCGGCGACTTGCGCCGCAGAGGTCACCTCAACCAACACATCGGGGAAATGCCGCACGCTCCCCATCTCATCATGGCTATAATCGTCGTGAATATCCTTACGGGTCACGACCCTGCCATCGGGCACCACGGCATCCTTCAAAAAAACGATGTCCGCTTCCGTCAAACGGTTAAATTGAACAGTATCACTCATGAATCAAGCTCCAGTTTCAATTTTATGCAAGAGGGCCGGAATAATTTCGCAAACATCCCCGACCAATGCGGTGTGAGCCACTTTAAAGATGGGGGCCTGAGGGTCGATGTTTATGGCCATGATCTGATCAGCCCCGCTCATGCCTGCGACAAACTGAATGGATCCCGAGACGCCGCAAGTGATCAGCAGCTTCGGTTTGACGGTACGCCCGCTCAACCCGATCTGCCGACGCGGTTCCAACCACCCCGCCTCGATCACGGGCCGCGTCCCCCCCACCATGCCGCCGAGATGCGCGGCAAGCCGTTCCAGCCATTCCATATTTTCTTTTCTTTGAATGCCTAACCCTGCCACCACGAGCACATCGGCATCCTCGATATTCTTCACCGGCTCCTTGTGATGGGTCGAAAGCGTCTCAATCCGTGATGCCAGCAACATATCCTCAGGCGTGATGGTGATAATCTCGCCCGTCGGCGTTTCCTGACGTTCAGGGGCCGAAAAAATCTTATACCGGACCGTAGCGAACTGCGGACGATGGTTCGGCGTCCGGATGTGCGCCATAATGTTTCCGCCAAAGGCCGGGCGAATCTGATCCAAGTCCGTATTGCTCTGAATATCCAAACAGGTGCAGTCCGCCGTCAGCCCCGTACGAAAGCGAGCGGCTGTACGGGG
>CAZTDL010000923.1:0-1627 GCA_964612775.1 uncultured Lentisphaeraceae bacterium | reverse complement strand
AAACGCCGTCTCTTGCAATGTTCGCCGAGGAAGACAAACACGGGACACCCCTTCTTTGCGCGAAGCCACCGGCGACCTGCCTCCGGCGACGGCGCCGATCTGCGCGTCAAGAACCTTCACCGCCCGTTCAGGCGCTTCGTCACAGGCGATCTTCGGTCGAGATTCCACCGCCTTCGCGCCGATCGAAGCGGTCCACGAACGGTAACGCCAAGTGTCCGGTTCCGATACGCGCCTCCAATCGCCAAACAAAGCGGCCAAAGAGGCCCTTTCATTTCCCGACAGGGATGAGACCTCTCGTTCGCACCGATTAAAGAATCCGTCAAATGTCGGCCACGCCCTGTCGGCAAAAACATCGAGCGAGCGATCATAAAGCGTCGCCACCACTTCCGTCATGGCCGGAACGCCCCGCGTATCGCTGACGATGGCCTGCCACGTCTCTTTCTTGCCCGGCTCCAATTTGGAGGTGAAACGGCTCCATTTCAATGAAAGCCGTTTGCCGCTCCACGGCACGTCAATCATACGGCGCCAGTCATACAATCGGTTCTCGCGGACAAACAGCATGCGAATCAGCACGCCGCCGCACATGGCATCGGTCACCGGCATTTCGATTTTCCGCTGCGTCTCGCCACGCCCGGTATGCACACGCATCGATTCACGGCCGTTCTGCTCGACAATGACCAGCGCGTACACCGTGTCGTATCCGCTGCCCCAAACCGCCTTGAACGTCTCGCCCGGCTCCACCCGCCATGACGCCGCCTCGAAATAAGCAGGCACCTTGACCCGCATCTTTTTCGCGTCCGGATCAATCACATGTACCAGCCGGCACGCGGTCACGGCCTTGCCCGACGGGTCGCGCGTCTCGAATCGTATCCGATAGAGACCCTCCTTTAACGGGACTTGTCCGGTCGCCAGACCGTTTGTGCCGGTTTGCACCTCTTCGGAGGTGAGTTCCTTGTCGTCTGGCCATTTTTCGACATTTGCGCAATCGTCGGTTTTATCCCCCAAGAAAGAGCCGAATGTCGGAGAAAAAGAGCACGGGGGACGCCGCACCTGATCAGGCTGTTTCACGCTAAACACTTTGATTTCGCCCGTGGCCGAAACCCCCGTTCCATCATGCGTTTTCAGACTGAGGCTAAGCGACACCGGTTTCTCGGCCGTCTGCCATGCGTCACAAACCACGTCCGCCCGCCATGAGGCAACGCCCAGAATCACCCGTTTCTCGCCGGTGTGCGTCTCACCCGTCACATCCGTTACCTCCGCCGTCACGTGAAACGTAAACACGGCTTCGTCTTTCTCCGAACGTTCCCTGTCCGGTTTAGCAAAGAACGCTATTGAAAAATCACCGTCCCCGTCGCAAAGGGCGCGCCCCCGAGCAACCTCATCCGGCGCGCCGTATTCGCTTTCCCCGTCCGGAACACGCACCGACCTCAACACGCGCCAAAGAACCTTGGCACCCCCCAGCGGTGAACCGGCACAGGAAACCGCGTGGCCTTCCAGCGACACCACAGAACCCAGTCTGGCGCTATCCGCGGGCGGCGCCAGCATCACCTCAAACGTAGGTCGCGCATATTCCTCCACGGCGACGCGGGTCAAGCCCTTTCCTTCAACGCTCAGGTTCATCGTCCCC
>CAZTDL010000922.1:0-1627 GCA_964612775.1 uncultured Lentisphaeraceae bacterium | reverse complement strand
TGCAGGTTCGTGGGGTGGGTGCCGCGCTTCCGGGCGGTGAGAACCTAGTCGACCTTCGCGTTAAAAATTCAACGGGTGCCCCTTTTCGCGCGGATGCCCGCGTCGTTTTCGCTTGTCCCGGAAAAACGACGCAAACAAATGCGGTCGCGGTGGAAATCCCGGGCGCCGGCGCGTTTGATGTTCGTATCCCTTATGACGTGCCCGGTGTCGGCACATGGCAGATGTCGATTTACCTCGGCAACGCTTTTTCGGCTCGGAGCGCTGTCTGCATTCCCGAGTTCTACGATGATTCCTACGGCGAGATTATCCCCGTCAATTGTCCGAAGCTCAACCTGTGGCGGGCTTCTTCGGGGTGGAAGATACCGCAGTGCCGCATGCTGCCGCGTCAGATCGCCAAGTCACTCGCATTGCGCGTGGCCAAGAACGAGTGGGAGGCTGTTCAGTTGGTTGTCGCGCCGAACGCGGTTTTGACGAACGTCACGGTTTCGGTTTCGGATCTGAGCTATGGGAAAAGGAAGATTCCTGCGGGGCAGATCGATGTTTTGCGTGTCGGATATGTGCCTGTCTCCAAACCGACCGACCGTACGGGAACCCCGGCCGAATGGCCTGATCCGCTGTTGCCGCAGGACATGACGACAACGATAGAAGCGGGACGTAATCAACCCTATTGGATCCGGGTGAAGGCTGCCAAGGATCTTCCGGCAGGCATCTATCGCGGCACGGTTACCGTGCAAGCCCGAGACGTGAAGGTCTCGACGGTGCTCAACGTGGAAGTCTATGACTTCGCGTTGCCCGATACCCTGACGTGCCAAACGTCGTTCGGCTTCAATCCGGATATCGTCTGGCGTTACCAAAAGATCCGTGATCCCGAGCGGCGTCGAGAGGTGCTGGACCGTTATATGCGCAGCTTGGGCGATCACCGCATCTCGCCCTATAACCCCGCGCCGCTGGACGGCTGGAGTGTTGAATGGAAAGGGTTGCCGCCGTGGCACGGCGGCAGTATCGTGACGAATGAAAAGGCCGAGGGAAGGGGCTCGCTTCTTGTGTGCGACGCAAGCGAGCAGCAGAATGTCGGCGCGTCGTATGAGCAGTCCGTGCCTTTGCCTGCGAAGGGATTTAAAATCCGCTTCAAGCATAAGGTCGATAACCGGCAGAAATTTCTGTTCTCGATGAGTTACCAAAAGGCGAACGGCGATTGGATGCCGGGTTGCAATACCGATATCACGATTGCGGGCAAGCCCGAATGGCAGACTTTCGAGACGGTTCATACCGCGTTTCCGAAAGAGGCCGCATCGTGTCGTTTTACGATTTGGGCGGCGGGATATCATGAGTCAGGTGCTGCGACCGGCCGTTTGTGGGTTGACGCTCTGACGGTGACCGACGCGGAAACCGGCGCAGAATGGGTGACCGGCGGCGCATTCGAACCCTTTGATCCTAAAGCGATCCAACCTGTCTTTTTCTGGGAAAAATGGGATGCGGCGGTCGCGAGGGCCTTTGAAACCTATCATTTCAACACGTTTGTCATGCGCATCGACGGCTTGGGCGGCGGCACGTTCCAGTCACGCTGCGAGCCGCGTTTCATGGGGTTCACCGAAAACGACCCCGAATACGACATTCTGCTCGGCAA
>CAZTDL010000921.1:0-1629 GCA_964612775.1 uncultured Lentisphaeraceae bacterium | reverse complement strand
TAGGCGGTATCGCATCGGCTGAGCCATGCCGCACGAGATTCAGAAAGTTGGCAACGACGGTCTTCGTTTCGCCCTGCCGATAGAGTTTTAAATAATGGCCGGGGCCGAGATCCTCCGTCTTGTACACGACACAAGCGATCCGATCATAGAACTTATTGGCCGCCCGAGAGATTGGATTCGTATCGGTATCGATTCGGAGATACTTGCGCCCTGTCGCAAGAAGGGCGAGAGCCATCGTTTGAAGCAGCATATAACGCGCGCGCGCCAACCCTTTGCGCTCTTCTTCCGCATATACCGTCCATCCCCCCCAAACGGCCTCGTCGTAATCGTCGACGCGCAAGCTCAAGCCCGTAACCCCCACCACCTTCTGATCATGCACGGCCACCCAATAGCGGAGCTCGCGGATGCCGATCAACGCCAGCTCCTTCACATGCGAACCGGGCCACAGAGCCTCTTCGAGTTCCGCGCGCGGATTCTCGGTCGGGAGCGATATCAGATCGGGAAAGGTCTTTTCAATCAAAGTCACAGCCGCTTCCAACGTCTCAGGCGACAGCGGCACGATTTGGACATGCGGATTGTTATTTTGACTCAACATCATTTATTCCACCGCTTTAAGGACAATGCTCACTTCACTCATCGGGATATCCGACTCGATGTTTTTCTTCAGCAGCGACAGCGTGGCGAGCGCCTCGCGCACCTTTTTCTCGGGATCGATACTCAACATGATCTCGATGAATATCCGGGTGCCGGCCCGACGCGACCGCACGCCGTGAAACCCCTCATACCCCTCATATTGTTCGGCGAGCCGCCGCATTATCTTGATCTGCAAATCCTCCTCCAACGTATGATCCATCAAATCCCGCAGCGCGTCCAAAACACAGGGCAGATAGGAACCGATCGCATACGCGACATACGCCAACGAACAGATCGGATCAATGTAAGCGACCCTGTTCTCAGATCGAAAAAGCAACGTCATCGTCAACGCCGCCACCACCATGAGGTTCGAAAGGGCATCGGTGCGTTTGTGCCGCCATTGCATCTCGATCAGCGGCGAATGCGTCTGGTCCGCCAACCGTTTATTTTGCAGCCAAAGCACGCCGTTGACCAAAACGCCGATCATTTGGAAAACCACGCCGAGCGTGGTGAACCCCGCATCAAGCATAGATGGCACGATTAACCGATAGACAGAAAATCCGCCCAAAGCGAGCAAGCTCGCCAGAAAACTGAACGCCCCGAACAAGCTGCCCACCCGCTCGATCTTGCCGGATCCGTAATCGTAGTCGTATACTTTCCCTTTACGAATCTCGCGAAGAATCTTAAAAGACACGCCGTTGACCGCGAAACTCTTCACATAATCCGAAACATCCGACAGCAAAAGAAGAGAGCCGGACAGCAACGCCACCACCACGATGGGAATAACGCTCAACATGTCGACCAGCAGACATGTCAAAATAGCCCGCTCCTGACGGAGTTGCACGGTCTTACATGCGCCTGATTCAGATTCTTGCATAAACGTCCTAAAGTCTATTTTTTGTAACAAAGGCATCGCCTTTCGTCAAGCATTCCCGCTGTTTGGGCGAAGTGCAAAATAAAACGCACGCTTTTTGAAAAACGGGGATTTTTGGAATT
>CAZTDL010000920.1:443-1632 GCA_964612775.1 uncultured Lentisphaeraceae bacterium | reverse complement strand
CCACCGGAGGCGCGGGCGGGCATTGGCCATCAACGAACCTTGCGGACTGCATCATCAGAGCTGCTGGAACGGCCTCGTGCCACCCTACACCGCCCGGCCCTGCCCGGACGTCGGAGCACCTGCTCCCCGGCTGATCCGAAGCCACGTCGTCCCCGGAACGGCAGTCTTCGAGCCAACCGATCGAAGAAGTTGGTTTTTCACAGGGTCCCGTTGCCATGGTTCCTGCGAACAGTCACGTCTCCCAGCATCATGGACGTTGCAGAAAACCCCATGAACACGCTCTGGCTAGACTCCGGCCAGGTGTAGACGGCAGTTCCTTCGGGGCCCATGTTGGGAATGGACTGGAATAAAGTGCCCATGCCGTATCGGGACGTGACTTCTCTGAAAGAAACACGGATTTCCGGGCGAAGCACGCAATAGATCTGAGGTCCGGTGTCGCTCGTTGGTTCATTGGAAACCGACAATTCCACCGAACGAAACAACCCGGCCACGTCCCGTGCTTCATAATAGGTACAGTACGGGTTAGCATTGGGTTGTACAGCAAGGGAAACACCCAAAGCTGTTTCTACTTCATGGCGGGAAAGTGGATTAACCACCTTGAGTCGGTCAATCACATCGAAAATCGCAGGCATAGAAGACTCCTTTTGTTGAGATTGTTGGCAAGTGCATGAGGCGAAAACGACCGGTGTAAGAAAGCAAATCACCGCACAATAAATTCGTGTTTTGTCGTATGTACTAATCATGGCTATAGCGGATCTGAATCCCAATATCCATGAAGATTTGGGTGATCTTGTGCGTCGTTTGGGTCTCCTCCGTAGTATCGCGAGGCACTCTCTGCATAGGTCTCTTCCTGCCCAGCCGCTCCAGGTTGGCTTTCATAGGGGTCAAGGCCTGGAGCGTCAGCGTTGCGAGCGGCGTTGAAACTCTGGTCGTTCACCGATGCTTCCCCTAGAGAGTCGTCAAGTGAATGGAATCCTTCGTGAATGACAAGATTCATGCATCCATGCCCTTCGCCAGTAGTAGGAACATGCGCTCCGTCGGGACTCCCATGGCCGACGGTGGCGATAACAAACTCATCTCCTCATTTCACCTCCGCCGGGGAGTAGGCGGCTTCCGTCAGCAGTTCAGCTTGATGGGCTGACCTTTTATATCGACGGTTCCGCCTTCTATCTTCACCGACGGTGCCTTT
>CAZTDL010000920.1:0-433 GCA_964612775.1 uncultured Lentisphaeraceae bacterium | reverse complement strand
CTTTTCTGCAATATACCCCGACCCTTCAGTTATTACCTTGACGCCCTGGAGGATGATCACGCCATCTTTCGTAAGAGTAATACTCCCCGAACCGCACTTCAGGGTGATCTGATCCGAGGCTTCCAAGTTAATCTTCTTGGCTTTTACATCCGCGTCGTTGGCCGCGGTAAGTTTGATGTCAGTACCGGCATTGCCTTGGTAAGTGCCGTCGGACACGGTCATGAGGCGGTCGCCGGCAACTACGGTGAGCTCGGCGTTCTGCTGCACCGTGACTTGACGACTACCCACGGAAACGGTGAGAGAGTCATCGCCTTTTTGGATGGTGGCAGTCCTATCGTTCTTGATAGTGCGGACCTGATCGTGGTGTACGGTGGTGGACTGGTCGTGGCCTACCGAGATGCTTTGGTCGGCGCCTACCGAGCTCGACTGGTTG
>CAZTDL010000919.1:0-1633 GCA_964612775.1 uncultured Lentisphaeraceae bacterium | reverse complement strand
AATCTCGCGATAGTTCCGAATGCCGATTGAGAGCAACTCCTTCGGGTAGGTTCCACGTCGAGGATTTTCGGATAGGCTCTTGAATGTCTTTTCAATCCGGTTGAGGACGTGATCCGCCTTGCCCTGGACATCGTGCAGATCGATGTAATCGTATATGTCCTCCAGGTCGCGAGCAGCGTCATTGGTCAAGAGCACCGGGAATGACGTCAACGAGTTTCCCGCCGATTACGAAGGCGCTTGATGACATCGGCGGCAGATTGAACCTTGCCCTCTTCGATCTGACGAGCGCCGAGCGCCAGAATTTTCAAAAGCGCCATGGTTTGTTGCGTCTGCTCGTAGCTTTCAATATCCTGTATTACAACCTTGGCTTCGCCATTCTGAGTGATGACCAGGGGCTCCCGCTGTTTCACCAGGTTTCGCACGATCTCCGCGGCATGGGCCTTGAGATAGCTGATTGGTTTGATTTGGCTGGAGAACTTCACCTTCCACCTCCTTCAAGACATGACCAAATATAGCCCATAAACGGGTCAACTGTCAACCAGAAGGCAGGAACCCGGTTGTTACAAATAAGCCGTCCAGTTCAACCGAAATCCGAGCAAGAAACAACTTGTGCCGGACCGCGTATACCTCTCCATTGGCAACTGGACCAGGGCCAACAAGGCGCTCGGTGCGTCGACAAACACGTTGAGGAGTTGGATTGCAGGGGAATATTTTCATACATTCGGTGTGTGATCATCGATTCGCGAAGTGGCTGCCCGGCTGACCAGGAATGCCCTGTCGTCCCTTTCCAGCAGGAAGTAGGGGTCAGTTTGGTTCATGAAGTCCAGCACCCTGTGCTTGCCTTGGGGCAGGTCGTTAAAAATGGTCCCGCGCAACTTGTCCCCTCGCGGAAACGAGATGCCGATGGAACAGGGTCTTTCGGCGCGGTCCTCGTCCCAGATTGCATTCTTCTCCTCAATCTCGACCCAGCGGATGCGTGACTTCAGGATGATCAAGACGTTTGTACCGCCCTTCTTGCGGCGAACGGCGAGAAACGCATCCCGTACGTCATTGAACAGGTGTATCAACTTATCGGCGGGAGAAGCCCGGTATCCTTCCTGCTCCGGCAGGTAGATGAGAACCTCTTCGCGATGGCCATCGAGGAAGCTCAGGTTGGCCTCGACCGGCTCCGTCTGTATCGTAAGTTCCGTGTTCATGTGTCGCATGCTATCAGCCCCGGCTGCACGACACAAGCGCCAACTGGCGACGGTCCGAACAGAGCCTTCTAATGGGCGACCCCATTTGTCTCCCAGGCGGGCCAATCATAAAGCCGTGTTGCCACCGAGGCAACACGGCTTTTTTTTGCATAAATTGGGGACCTGGTCACAGGCCAGTCGTGGGGAATTATGGTCTTTCGGATTTGGGGGCGGATCCTCCGACGGCGACAATCTTGAGCGTCGGTTTTCCGTCTTTAGATTCGATAGAAGCCGAAACGACCTCTTCTTTCTTTTCGTCGGAAACAGGATCTCCTCTTCGTGCGGCGAGGCGTTTGGCCTTGTCCTCTTTCTTTTGTTTCTTGGTGATCTCTTTCTGCCGCTTTTTGAATGTCTGCCTGCTCGACTTTGCCATCTAAACACCAGCCTTCCTTATACCC
>CAZTDL010000918.1:0-1652 GCA_964612775.1 uncultured Lentisphaeraceae bacterium | reverse complement strand
CATTTGTGGGGACAAATTCCCATCCACTTTTCTACCGAGAAAAGTGGAGCAAAAGCTCTCGTCTTGTGCTTGTTGATAAGAAATCCATCGGTTCGTTCATTAAAACTTGTAAACTCCCCGCCGAATCGGCGGGTCAGACATACAAGTTTTTTAACATTCATTTCACAGTGGATTTCTAAATCATCTGCGCATGACGATTGAAATTTAAAGCAGCGAGTTGTCTTCACGGGTGTCTCTTGCAGGAAAGGGCGTCAGTTAGGATTTTCGTTCACACCAGTCAGTCGTCTTTTTGACGCATGGTTCATGGCGAATCTCAAACCTGAATTGCCATACGTTTGAACAATAGACACCTCGCGTGGTGAGTTCAGACGCTAAGTACTGAAAAAGAGGCTCCCGGTTGATGGGCTCAACGGCCGTGCAGGTCAGAGCTCTGAGGCCGTAGCGAGCCTCAGCCGGGACGAAATGCAATCGCCAAAAGGCAAAACGAAAGCGGACTGCAAAGACAAAAGAGTGGGCTTGCTTTAGGCAAGTTTCAAACCAGCACTCTAGCGTTAAAGCAGTAGCGCGCGGAAAAAGCCAAGAGGCGATCTATCCACCAACCCGAGGGGAACGGTTCCTAGGTCGAAAGACTGAACTCGGAAACGACCTCCTTTTTCTGTTCCGTATAAAGTCGGCTGCCGTCAGAAGGCAAACAGAAGGGGATCAAGGTTGAATCTGGGAGGAAGTAATTCCCATTAGGGAAGGTGGACGAGTTCACAGGAGATGAGAAATGTTGCACTATCTGCAGAATCTCAAGAAGGCAGTGGCCATCGTCGGCACCGTCATGGTGGCGTTGGCCATCGTCATGGTGACGGTGGTATTGCCCAACCTGCCGGCCTCGGCCGAAACCACCGGAACCCTTCCTGAGGGGACGGATTGGTTGATCCCGGCTGGCGGGAGCCAGTGGGCGGCGTATGAAGCCGCTGGCGAACGGCCGGGCATCGGCTATACCTGGGACGAGTTCAAGGCGGCTCTCGAGAAGACGAGTTGTGACGCTGCGGCGAACTTCAAGGATCTCAACCCGGACAAGTCGAAGCGCAAGATCTACGACTGCCCCTCCAAGGGTTTGCGCCCGAACCACTATCTGCGCATCCCGCCGGCCCAGGCCCCCGAGCCTGAGAAGGTCACCAGCGAAGACATTCTGGACTGTATGTGGGCCGCCGTCGTTGACGGCGACGTGGTCGAAGTCATGGACGGTGACGGCCTGACTGCCGCCATTGAGCGGTACTTCGACGGCGAAGAGGCCGCGCAGGCGTTTTACGGCCTGATGGTCGAAGATACGAACGCCGCATCCGGGCTCTGCGAAAACATGTTCCCGGACCCGAACCATCTGCATCCCGGGAACTTCTTGTGGTTGAACACGGCCACCATCGAAACGATCAACTCCGAGCTGGCAACGCCGAAGGACATCGAGTTCAAACACAACACCGCGATCGAGGGCCAGCCGGCCGAATACACCGTGAGCGTGTGGCCGGCGACGACGGGCTTGCCCGTCACGTTGACGATTGCGAACAGCCTCACCATTACCCCAACGACCGTGGTGCTGACCAACACGTTGGTCTTGATCCATACGGGGGAATGGGGGAGCGCTGGAGAGCGAACGCTCACGATCA
>CAZTDL010000917.1:0-1653 GCA_964612775.1 uncultured Lentisphaeraceae bacterium | reverse complement strand
AGCGGGTCACGTGAGGCACGCAATTGCACGCCAAGGCGATAGGTGAAGTTTGTGGCAAAATGATCCTCGACACGCCGAATGGCAACCGGCAGCGTCGGTGCGGTCAGAAAACCGGCACACTCGGCGACCCAGTTTGAGACCGCACCCGCCAACAGCGACGGCACCTCGAGGTACGCGGAGTCAACCAGACCGTCCGGCAGCGGATACGCGCGTTCGATCAAACGCGCCGGCTCGACCTGCACACTGTACGTATCGGGGAACAGGCCATTCGCCGCAACGGTCCCATTCGTATCGGCAAAGGGAGGCAACCCGTCGCACGCAAGCGTGACGACGTTGCCGGGCAGGCCGAAATGGGTCAGAAGCGAAGGCGACAACACCTCGACGTTCCACGCCGAAAGGGTCGGCTGAGGAACAATATCCGGTCTCAATCCGTACACACTTTTTGGGGGTTCAGAAACGGGTGCGGCATAGGCCTGCATCGGAAGCGAGGGTTTGATGAGCATCCAACGCCCAGCATGGTAACGGAGAAAGACACTTTCTCTCAAATAGCCGGGTCTTTTCTCTGCGCCGACCAGCAGGACCATACGCATGCGTCTTCCGAAATCAACCGGCGCCTGCCGCGTCAGCAGAAGATCTCCCATCCGGACCTTCGAACGTTCTTGAGCCATCATTAAACCGAACAACCGCTTTTGCACGCCCCGGGCAGCCCCCGCGATCGGCACGCGCAAGCCGAATGCCAACGCCAAGACCACGGCCAGCAACGGCAGACGGCGTCCGAGTTCCATCGTGCCCGATACAAATCCATCCGTGCCGCCCCTCCGGGTCAGTCGCTCCGCAAGATCGGCCGCGATCAGCAATACGATAAGCCCCCATATAATGATCAGCGCGGCGACCTCGCCGACGGCACCGGCCGCCCCGGCCTCGCGCGCCAGAACGACCATCGCCATAGGCAGTCCGCCTACCGCCGCCAGAGTCACTCCGTCTGCCGAAGGACGGAAAAAAGCGAGGTCAGCCCCAAAGAAAAAGCGATGGTGACCACGCGATCTATGGCGCGGCTTTCCCCCATCGCATTCTCGGGCGGCATCAGACGCGTCACATTGGCGGCCAAACAGAGAATCGTCAGCAGCAACCCGCTCCAGATGACCCATCGCGCCGTGCCGGGCAAAACGCGCGACCGCACCACAGAGACAGCCGCCAAACCCGACGCGAGATACAAAAGTCCCAGATTCGCTTCCCTGCAATACCACCAGACGCACCACAGCAGAATCAACGCGCAGAAAAGCACCGGCCACCTGCTGCGGCGCAGGTCAGCCGCAGGTCGGCGGTCCGTCGTTGCCCGTGAGGTTCCCCTTTTGCTCATAGGTTGCAGACCTCCCCGCGCAAAACGTCCCGAGCCAAAAGGCAGATGACTTCCGGCGGAAGCCCCGAGACGGGGTGTCCGCTCTCCTCCAACAACACGATCTTTGAGCCAATCTCGCAATCCCCGAGCGTGCGCACAAGCGCAGCACGACGTTCGTCCCAGCCGGTCAAAATCAGACAAACGCTCTGGATCGCGCGAATTTCGTCGAGCAAGAGCGGCTCTAACTGATCAAGCGGGTCATCGCGACTGGACTCAACCGCCGCCAAGATGTCCAGCACTTCTTCGAGATACCC
>CAZTDL010000916.1:0-1663 GCA_964612775.1 uncultured Lentisphaeraceae bacterium | reverse complement strand
GCCCTCGAACAGCGTGGTCTTCACATGGCGGGACGTTTTCGCGGGGCGCGACACGAATTTGCCCGTCACGGTCCAGACCGAGCTTTTCTGGAACGGCGACTTCGCCTGCCGCTACGCCATCCCCTCGAACTCGTGGCTGTTCACCTCCGGTTTCTGTTTCACGAATTTCGTGGTTGGGGCCCAGCATAACGGCGGCGGCGAGACCTATGCGCTGTGTGAGACCAGCAAACTCGCCGATGGCCTCGAACTGCGGTGGCGGGCCTTCGGATGGCTGGAGCCCGGTGTGGCCGATCATGACGGCGACGGCGTTCCCTCCTACGTCGAGGTAATGTCCGCGGGCACGGATCCGCGCGCGGAAGACACGGACGGTGACGGCCTCTCCGACGCCGCGGAAACGGCCGTCGGGTCTGTCACCTCCGCGGTTGACCCGGACACGGACGGCGACGGCCTCGTCGACGGGCTGGATCCCGAGCCCTCGGTATGGAACGATCCGGACGGGGATGCGGACGGCGACGGGCTCGGCTACCTTTACGAGGTCACGAACGGGCTCGATCCCGCGTCGGCCGACGGCACGCTGGATACCGACGGCGACGGCTGGATGGACTGGCAGGAACGGATCGCGGGGACGGAGGCGGATAATTCTTCCTCCACGCCCACGCACGCAGACGGAAGCTCCGCGATTTTCGAAGCTACGTTCACGCTGGCCTCGGATCTGCCCTGCGGAACGGTTCTGACCGTCGGCGACCGCACATTGGCGCTGTCGCGGGCGGGATCCTACCCGCTGACGCTCCGGGAAGGCACCGCGTATCCCGTGACCGTCAGGCCCTCTTCGCCCTGCACGGTGAGGCTTGCGGTCACGCTGGGTTCGGAATACGCCGCGTTCCAGGATGCGGGGGCTGTCTTTTCGGGAGGCGCGGCGCTGAAGGGCGGGACGGCGACCGCGTGCGGACTGATCGCGCAGCCCGTCGTGGCCGTGACCCCGCGCCGCGTGTGCTTCCATTCCGACGCGCCCAAAACGGTCTATGCGGCGGTCTCGCCCGAAATGGACGGCTCGTTCCAGTGGTCGTGGGGCGGCGGACCCGTCTCGTCGTCCACCGGGCGGCACGCGAACATCTCCTGGGGGGCCGGGGCTTCCGAGGTCGCCGTCACCTTCACGGCCGCCGGCGCGTCCGGATCGCGGTCCGCGTACGGCGAGGTGACCCGGTGCGCCAGGGCCGATGAGGAGCCGGAGACCCCGGCCTGGTGCGATGACCACGGCTGCGAGGACTGGCTCTGCAGGTGCGACGACGCCGGGGCGCTCGACGACGAAAACTGCGGGTTCCACGGCCGCAAGGTCGCCGACTGCCTCGCCTCCGTCTGCCCGACGCACGGCTGCCTCTGCAGCGAATGCCCGGAGGGGTGGTGCCACCCGCACGGCTGCTGGCGCGGGGAATGCGCCGGGTGGTGGTGCCATTTTCACGAATGTCCGCTTTCCGAGTGCCTCGACCGGCATCCGGGCGGCAATGACGACGACGGCGGGGGCGGAAGCGGCGGCGAGGCCGCCGGCGAGCCGGAGTACGGGACGCCGGAATCCGAAACCGGCGTTTTCGGCGAGGGCACGTCATCGGCGGTCGCCGTCAACAACGACGATGACGACGCCGACGGGATGGCCGACTCCGGCGAG
>CAZTDL010000915.1:0-1663 GCA_964612775.1 uncultured Lentisphaeraceae bacterium | reverse complement strand
TGGGCCCCGGCGGCAACATCAGCACCAAATACATTTACAGCGCGGGGGTGCAATGATGCAATCTTTCTCCCGCATCCTTCATTCTTTTTCCTCGGCACGCCGCGGTTTCACCCTTTTTGAACTGCTCGCCGTGTTAACCATCATCAGTATCGGCCTTGTGGTCCTTGTGGGAGCCTACGGCTCTTGGGGTACAGCCCACGCCCTCACCGGGGCCACCCGTGTACTCGAGGCCGGCCTTGCGCAAGCGCGCACCATGGCCATGGCTCAAAACGCATACATGGCGTTTGAGTATGGCAGCTCGTCAACCAACAACGGCATCAAGACCGTGACGGGATTCCAGATTTATCGTTACACCAACGAGAACGCCGAGGTTGCCGCAGAATTAGACCGTGTGGCCTCATCCGAACCGACAGCGCTCGACCTGCCTGACAGGGAGCCGGCGGCCCCGTACCAACGCCTGTCCGGATATGTCCGTCTTAAAAATGTTGAGGAAAACCAACTGGGCGACGAGACATCGGCAAATTCCGCCACGTTCGTTTTTCGCCCCGACGGTAGCGCCTGGAGTTGGGACGACAAACGCGCTCACTACATTTATGTCTACACGACCGAACGTTTCGCGCGCAAGGACAACAACTCGGAACCGCTCATGCGTCTTCTCCGCATCGACCTCGCCACAGGACTTGTCACCGTCATTACGCCGGAGGTGACACCATGACTTTCATCAACCGGGTTTCCCCCGCGGCTCACGGCTTCACCCTCATCGAGACGGCCCTCGCCATGCTCGCCATCGGCCTCGGGCTTCTGGCCTTATTCGGTTTGGGCCGACTCGGCCTCCAGTCCACCAAAGAGACCGAAAACGACCAACGCTGCGTACAGATGGCCGACGCGGTCTTTGAAACGCTTCGCGACTGCAACATGCGGTTTGCGGATAATGCCCGCACGAACGTGTTGAATACGACGTGGATAGAACAATGGTCAACCGCCTTTAACACTTCCAAGCAGATACCCTTCCCGCTCGTTGCGAACATGAGCGCCAGCGAAAACCTCTATCTGATCTTCGCCGCAGAAAAACAGCTGGCTCCCGCCTACGATGAAAACGCGTTGTCGCTCACCGACTGGAATCCGCGGTACACGCTATCCCTCTCGCCGAAATACACGGACATCTCTCCGGTCGCCGGGCAACAGAACCTTTTGCAAGTCACGTTAATCATCTATCCCGACGGCGACACCTACTCCAGCGAGTACCGTCTCTTCCACACCACGCTTTCCGACACGGGAGGCCTGTAATGACGCCTTTCCGCCACACCGATTCCGCCTTTCTCCTTCCTCATTCCCCCTTCCGAAGGCATCGGCTTCGATCCGGCATGACCATGATCGAACTCGTGGCGGCGCTCGCCCTGTTCGTGCTCATCCTCGGCACCCTGCTGACCGTCATGGACACGGTCACCTCGCTCTGGTCTTCATCGCGCAGCCAGCAGACGGAACAGACCAAAGCCGAAAACATCGCCGACATCATCGCCGACGACCTTTACGAGGCGGTCACCGACAATGGTGTGCCGACAAACTCCGCATCCGTCAAAATCAAACCGACCTTTATCCTGTCGACCCCGCCCACGAACAGTTCGCCAAGCGACGTGACGGTGACGGTCGTGCTCGGATTTGC
>CAZTDL010000914.1:0-1670 GCA_964612775.1 uncultured Lentisphaeraceae bacterium | reverse complement strand
TCAACCTTGATTGACACAAAGTTCCGGTTCATATACTGCGCGATTTCGGCCTTTTCGAACGATTCGTGCGCCATCACGTGGCACCAGTGGCACGTGGCATAACCCACCGAAAGAAAGATCGGTTTGTTTTCGCCGCGCGCTTTGGAAAAGGCTTCTTCGCCCCATGGATACCAGTCCACGGGATTGTGCGCGTGCTGAAGGAGATAGGGGCTCTTTTCGCACGCCAACCGGTTTGATATGGCCTGCGGATTTCGGACGCAGGTAACGTTCATGCAATCAGTGTACGCTTCCCGCTATGCGAGGTCACGACCGTTTTTGATATTATGATTATCCTTCGGTTTTTCAGCCTGACGCGAAGAGCGGCGAGATACTCGCGATCACGAACAGCGAGGCCGAGTCGGCGGCCGATTGGCGCATTCATCGCCCCAGACGCATCGACGAACGGGGTGAATGCTTCAGGCAACGGCGCTGTCGTTTATCACGTCATGGACTCTATCCTCAGCCGAATCCGTAGACCGGCCTGCGGGTGCGCATGCAATCGCAGGCAGATTTATGCAAAACCCGTTTGTGTGCTACGAGATAAAAAGTCCAGCGGATGACTGGCTGAGCTGATCGATAAACATGGCGACGCCTCCTTCTTCAATGCCGTCAATCAGTTCTTCGCGCTTAATGCCCATGAGATCCATGCTCATTGTGCAAACGACCATACGCACACCGCTATGTTGCGCCTGCGCGATCAGTTCAGGAAGCGACATGACGTTTTTGTGCTTCATGATGCCTTTAATCATGGCCAAGCCCATGCCCGCCATGTTCATTTTGGAAAGGGGGAGGCGATTTGCACCTTTCGGCATCATAAAACCAAACAGTTTTTCAATGAGGTTCTTTCGAGCCGAAACCGGACCTGATTTACGGAGGATGTTCAGCCCCCAGAAAGTGAAGAAGAGTGTCACCTCGTAGCCCGCCGCAGCGGCGCCGTTTGCGATAATGAAGGCCGCAATGGCCTTGTCGAAATCGTCGCAAAACACGACGTTGGCCATAGCCCGTTTGCCAGAGGCTTGAGCATTCCCGACTGCGGGAGGCGCTCGTTTGACGACGGTGACGCGATAGGCGCCTTTTTCGGATGGCTCAAGACTGACAAGCTCATGTCCGGTGGTTCGGCACCAAGCGGGCGCATCAGCGACAAAGCCGGGGTCAGTTGCGGTCAGGCTGACGGCTTCACCCACTTTTAGTTCGTCCATAGCCTGCTTAAGTTGAAGGATAGGACCAGGACACTGCAAACCACACGCGTCGACGGTTTTAACACATTTCACGGATGACACTTTCTCGGGGGCAGGTGAATCCTGATCGCCGGAATCACTTGCGGGATGACGGTTTTGTGACACCTTTGCAGCGGCAGGGCCGCCGATTGTCCGCTGATAGGTGGTGTAACCGCCGGTAAGATTGCGGCAGGTGAACCCTTTTTGCGTGAGGATGCGGCAGGCCACATAACCACGCAACCCGACACGGCAGAAAACGAGATATTCCTTATCCTTGGATAGTTCGTCAAGACGGTCGCGAAGTTCATCCACCGGGATGTTCGTCGAGCCGGGAATCGTTCCTGCGGACACCTCATCTTGCGTGCTGACGTCGAGCAGTTTCTGGTTTGCCGTCGGTTTGATGACGTCTTCCAC
>CAZTDL010000913.1:0-1679 GCA_964612775.1 uncultured Lentisphaeraceae bacterium | reverse complement strand
CGAGCCACGCCAGCGCGCCCTGCGAACTGACGTAAATCCAAAGCAGCCCTTGGTCGATGTTCTTGATTTGATCCCGGTCGTACGGATATCCCCCGGCACAGATCTCAAGCCGCGTCTTGCCGGTCTTCGGAGAGCGTTCGGACAACGCCGAGCGATAACGTTCCAGCCAGACGCCGTCGCGCGTGACATCGTACATCTCGCGCAGGATCGAGAGGTACATCACCGCGCCATGGTGGCGGAACATCTTGAAATCGCCGCGCGACTGCCCTTTGAACGCGCCGTCGCAGGGACATTTCCAATCGACCGTCTGCAGCGCGTCGGCGACTTCCGTCATTTTCGAGACGACTGTCTGACGTTCCGCCGGGTCCGGAATGCCGCTCATGTCATAGGCATGAAGACCGTAGAACCACGGGTGCGTCTGATCCTGCGACCCAAGCGGATAATGGCATTTTCCGTCCGTGCCCACGCCCCGCGCGATAAACCCTTTCACGTCCGACACCGAGGCGCACAACAACAAACCTTTCACCAAACGCCTGATCTTCCCCCGGTCTTCCGCTCGCCCAGCACGCCGGACTCGCTCGCAAAAAGCCGCCAAATATGACCCCGTAAACATCGGGCCGTTTTCAATCGGGCTCCACCACCCGATGGCGTTGGGCCGCCCCCGCACGCAGTCCTCAGGCGTCGGGATTTCGCCCACGTAGTCGCGGATCAGGCCATCCGCACCGATGAAGTTCTTCCATAGGACCGCATTCGCCTGATCGACCGCCTTCTCAACATCGGCGGACGAGGCACAGACTATCTGCGGCAACGCAGAGAAAGAGACGCACAGCATGACCGACATCCAAACGCACATCGTTTTCATCGTTGATCTCCATCCAAGAAACACGCTCATCCAATCTCATCCGCAGACGATCCAAGCACTCGTCGCACCGTTGTGCCCGGCCAACATCAATCCTGTTATCTGATAACGTAACGTTGAGAGTCCCCAATGTCAACACAACGGACACATGGCCCGCGATATCGTTCCCGCGCATAACCCGTCGACACGAGGAACATATTGTTTAAAAGAGACGGGCGCGTTGTCACTCCTTCCCGGTCAGAAATATCCGCACGTTTTAACATCGCCGTGAATCACCACGCAATCGGCACGTTTCACCGTAAACCTTTTTTCTTCAGGGCCCTTCACCGTAACATCGTTATCGCCGTCTTTGATCTTTGAGGGATCAACGGAGAAAGCGATCATGCGCTGTGATGGGGCAAGCTTCTTATCCAACCCGTACAGCGCCGCATCCGCCTTGCTCTCCAGACAGGGTTCCCCGTTAAATATCGCGCGCCACGCTTCATCCGCTCCCTCCATACGCAGAAACAGCAGAACCTCGCGGGGAGTCTTTGCGCCCTCAGATATCGGCAGGCGAAAATGCGCCTCTCCCTTCGCCGCCTGTGCCGGCAGATCTGAAGGAGCCACTGTGCCGTATGCGTTTTCGGCACCGCCCGCATTGTAAATCTTATTCCGTCCGCGCAAAGCCGAGGCCTGCGACAGTTCGCACAGCAACGAACGGGATGCGCCGCACCGGGTCAGACCGTTTACAGCGGGCTCGCCATCGTTCGTCGTATAGAAAAAATTCACTAGCATCCCATAGGCTGGACACGGACGGCACGCTGAGGCCGTGGCCCCTTGA
>CAZTDL010000912.1:0-1680 GCA_964612775.1 uncultured Lentisphaeraceae bacterium | reverse complement strand
AACCGGGAGACGGGCGGCTTTTCGAGCGACCACTATGGTCCCCCCGGCCCAAACTACCGACGGACGGGCACATGGCATTTCATGATCGGCGTGGTCGGCATGCAGTACTTGGGCGCGTTTGCGGATCCGCTTGTGGAGAAGACCATGGCGATCTTGGATGACGCGTGGCCGCCGCCAACGCTGGGGACGACGGATATCGCGTGTTGCCCGGTCCGTTCGAACTATTGGTCCACCATGGTTTTTTTCAATTCCGGCGGCAAGCGGTGGGAGAAATGGAATAAAGCCATGAAATCGGTTTACGTCACGGGACAGGAAGTCGAGACCGGCAAGTATAAAGATCCTGAAGGTAAAGATTGCGAGATCGGTTATTGGCGCTGCGAGGATCAGCACATCGGATTGCAACCGATTATGCCGACCTGTTACATCGTGCAGCAACTGATGGTGTATTATCGTTATCTGCCGACCGGCAGCAAGGCGGTTTGGGAGGGCTCGGAAGAATTGCGCGCCGCTGCAACGGATAAGGAAGATATCAGTGTCGACACGGGAACCCTGTAGCGCACGATCTTTTGTTCCTCGATTCTGTCATGATCAGGGCGTGGTCGCCGGATGGGCCATGGATCGGGGCGGCGTGCCGGCGCCTTGGAAAATTTGCTGACGGCTCTGGCGCGAATTTGTTAAGGTTCCCCGTAACGCAGAGGGAGCGCATGGCCCGAATGCGTTAGACGCGTGTCTGCTCCTTTTGACCGGGAATGGCGTCGGCGGTGTCGCTGGCCCTCGAAAAAAATCATGAACACAAATCCGGCTGATGCCGTCACCCGCTTTGATTTGAAGGCGGAAACATGGGACGCGAACCCGACGCGGGTCGCGTTGTCCCGAGCGGTTGTGCGCGCGATCCGCACGGCCGTGCCGTTGCGGCCGGACATGGCGCTGTTGGATTTTGGCGCCGGGACCGGACTCGTGACGCTCGGGCTCCTGTCGGATGTCGGTGAGGTTACGGCGGTGGACGCCTCCGGTGAGATGTTGCGCGTGCTGGAGGAAAAAGTGCAGGCGCTGGGGGACGTCAATGCACGCGTGCTTCAGTGCGACGTGGCGAATGTTTCCCTGCCGCCCCGAAGCTTTGACCTGATCGTGAGTTCAATGACGTTGCATCATCTGCCCGATGTGGCGACCGTGCTTAAACGTCTGAGACCGGCGCTCCGGTCCGGCGGCTGGATCGCTTTGGCCGATTTATATTCCGAGAACGGTACTTTTCACGCCGATTCGGCGGGCGTCTATCATCAAGGATTTGAGCCGGCGGAGGTTTGCCTCTGGTTGGAAAAGGCAGGGTTTGTGGAGGTCTCGTCGCGCGAGGCGTATCGTATCGCGCGGTCAGGAGCGGACGGCGTGATGAGAGCCTGTCCTGTCTTTCTGGTGACTGCGCGGGCGGGATGATCTGTTGCGCGCGATCTTTCGTGACGCATGAGCCGAAACGCGCGCGGTTCCGGCACGCTGGCAGATGACGGCTTATACGCACACATGACAGCCTTAAGGAGAACGATATGAAGAGAATGACGCGAAGAGCTTTGGTGACCGCGATCAGTGCGGCGGGCGCAGGAACCTGCATGTGCGGATTGGGCGGCGGCTGCGCCACGTTCAGCAGAGTCGGGCAAACGTCTGAGATCGCGGCCGACGCGTATGACA
>CAZTDL010000911.1:0-1688 GCA_964612775.1 uncultured Lentisphaeraceae bacterium | reverse complement strand
CGACTGATCGTACGCATATCGATTGCCCGGACCGGAACAACTCCTTTCTGCGTTACGGTTCTTGAAAATCCGGATTCGCCCTCGGATTATTACGGTTTCTTGTTGCGTAACAGATTCGTTTTCTGATATAGATAATGTGTCATTAATCAATGGGGGGGAGAGAATCAAATGAACATGCTTTTCCGTGCAGGTGTTATCGTTGGACTATCGGCCATCTGGTGCCGGGCCGTCGAACAAACCGTACTGCCCATACAGCCAACCGAAGATCGTCCGCTGGCCGAACGTTTCGCCAATCCTCCGCCGTCCGCCCGCATTCTGCGCATGCTCCACTCGCAAAAAGATAAACCGTCCGAGCAAGACAAGATCCTTCAGCAACTAGCCGGGCAAGGCTTCGGCGGGTTCGCCGGAAACGTGGCCTTCGACGGGTATGTGGACGATGAAACCAAATGGCCCGCCTTTCTGCGCGGCGTCAACATGGCCAAGGCGTCTGGCATGTCGCTCTGGCTCTACGATGAGTGCGGTTATCCTTCGGGTAGCGCCCGCGATCTCACGCTGCGCGGCCATCCTGAGTGGGCCGCACGCGGCCTGCTGGTCACGGAGACCAACGTCTGCGAAGGAGCGGTCTCGCTAACGCTGCCCCCCGGCAAACTCGTCCTGGCGGCCGCGTTGCCGCGACGCAACGGAATCGTCGCCTTGAACGAGAGTCGGGATATCACCTCATCGGTCGTCGTCGGGCACCTCGCATGGCAGGCCCCTGCGGGTGACTGGTATGTGGTGGTAATGACAGACGATTTGATTTACGAGGGCACTCACGCGGCCCTAAGCCTCTCTTTCATCAAAAGGCCCTATATCAACTTACTGATGGCGGAGCCGACCGCGCGGTTTCTGGAAGTGACCCATGACCGTTACGCCGAAAAACTGGGCCATAATCTCGGTCGGTATTTTACGGCGACCTTCACGGACGAGCCTTCGCTGATGAGTCTCTGGATGCGTCCTATGCCCTACCGCGTGCTGCCTTGGTCGGAGACACTGGCCAAGACCTTCCGTAAACGGACCGGGCGGGATCTGCTTCCCCTGTTGCCCGCCCTCGTGACAGAGGCGGGACCGGACGGGGCGAAAGTCCGCTATGCGTTCTGGGATATGGTTGGTGACTTGGTGTCTGAAAACTTTTTCGGACAGATCCAGACCTGGTGCCATCAACATAACTTGGCTTCCGGCGGGCACCTGCACCTGGAAGAAAGATTGGTCCGCCATGTCCCGCTCTACGGTGATTTCTTCCGCTGCATCCGTCGTTTAGACGCTCCCGGCATCGACTGCCTCACCAGCCTTCCGCCGAACGTTCCGTGGTACATCGCCCGCATGATCGGCAGTGTCGCCGATCTCGAGAAACGGCCGGTAACCATGTGCGAGGTTTCCGACCACATCCAGCGCACCCGTCCGAAAGGCGACACGCGCCCGATCCGGATCGTGACCGAAGATGAAATCCGCGGCACCTGTAACCGGCTCGTGTGGGGCGGCATCAACACGCTCACCAGTTATTACTCGTTCAAGGATGTGACGGACGAACAACTCCGTCGGCTCAATGCGCACATCGGACGCTGCCAAACGATGCTGCGCGGCGGACATCAAGTCGCGGACATCGCCGTTCTCTACCCCATCGAAAGCGTATGGACCAAGTTCATCCCCGC
>CAZTDL010000910.1:0-1692 GCA_964612775.1 uncultured Lentisphaeraceae bacterium | reverse complement strand
ATAGACCTCGTAAAGGAGATTAGTCAGACCTGTAACTGGAGTGCCACCATAAGGGGTTGCGTAACCAATCGCAATCACCTTGGATAGGAGAATGGGGCCACCGGAAAGCGAGTCTACTTCGTCGTCCAAAAAAACAACAAGAGGAGGACGGAGAGATGAAGAAGCGGTATCTGGGAGTGGATTTGCATCGGAACTGTTTCACGGTTTACACGCGTGGAACGGACGGTAACGGGGAAAGCCGGGAATGGTCAATTCGGAGTTTGAAGGCGTTTGCGAAGACCGTGCGGTCGAGCGACGCGGTGGCGGTGGAGGCCACGGGGAATGTGCGGATGTTTTGCGCGGCGTTGAAGGATCGCGGATGCCGGGTGGTGGTGGTGAATCCGCACCAGTTTCAGGTGATCAGCAAGTCGGTGAAGAAGACGGATGAGCATGACGCGAAGGTGCTGGCGGAGTTTTTGTCGAAGGATCTGTTGCCGGAAGTGCAAATGAAAGACGAAACGCATGCGCGGGTGGCGAGTTTGACGCAGACGCGAGACAAGTTGGTGAAGTTGCGGACGGTTTTAAAGAACAAGGTCAACAACTTGCTGGCGGCGCGAGGGATATTGATACGCAAAGAGAGCCTGGCGAGCGAGAAGGGCTTGGAAGGGGTGTTGTCGTCGCCGGTATCGGAGTTGGACTTGGTTGAACTACGGATATTGGTGGACGAGATTCGGCATCTGAACGGGAGTATAAAGAAGCTTGAGGATATTTTGAGTGAACATGGTCCGAATCTGCCTGGGTGGTCGAGCTTGAAGAGCATCAAGGGGATCGGAGATACCGGGGCGAGCATCTTGCTTTCAACGATCGGCGACATAAACAATTTTGCCGATGAAGGCAAGTTGGCGGCGTATTTTGGGATTGTGCCGCGAGTGCATAATTCGAATGAGACGGAGCGCAGTGGGCGGATAACGAAAAGAGGTTGCAAGCTTGGGCGGACGGCATTGGTGCAATGCGCGCTGATTGCGGCGCGCTACAGTCCGTATTTGCAGTCATATTATCGGCGAATTGCGTCACATCGAGGGACAGGCAAAGCGATCATAGCATTGGCGCGAAAATTTCTGGGGATTATTTACAAGACATTGAAAAACGGATGGGTGTTTGAAGATTTTGCATCATACCGGTTGGTGGGAGCCTGACGCCGCCCGGCTCGGCATGCGGCGGCCACGGTTCCGACGAGCTATGTGAGCCCATTCTCACCGCGGCCGCCGATCCGAGCCAGGCTAATGGGTGTCGGCCGCGGTTATGTTTGGATTTACGGAAAGTTTATGTGTTGTGTAAAGACACGGGTTTTATGGTGAGGAGCGTTGCAATTAGGCGTCAGCCATGCGCCCGTGTGTTGAATTCGGTTGCCCGAAGGGATTCGAAAAGACAAGGCAAGCTTGCCCTGGATGCGGGTGCGCCGGTGGGCGGGGCTAATCTGGTGATTGCCCCGCTCCCGGCAAACCCGCCCGCAGGGGCGCCCGTCCGCGGGCGACAGACAGGGTAAGATCGCCGCCGTTCTTTTCGAACCGAATTCAACACACAGACACGGAAGGGAAGCAGAAAAACAGACGAAAGAAGTAGACAATCATCATAGGAGAGATTATGTCTACTCGACAACGCAAATTCGGATCGGCCGGGCTGGGGCTGGTTCTGGCGCTGACGGCGCTGGCC
>CAZTDL010000909.1:0-1706 GCA_964612775.1 uncultured Lentisphaeraceae bacterium | reverse complement strand
GAGTGCGTTTTGAGAACTTCCTGCTCTGGCTTCTTCGCACACTTCTGCTTCTTTCGTTGGGCCTCGCTTTTGCCATGCCGGTTCTGCGAACGACTGCGGGCGGGTCTTGGCTGAGCCGTACACACCGTGATGTCGCCATCGTGATCGACGCATCCTACAGCATGAACTACGAGCTGGATCGCGGAAAGGTTTTCGATGTCTGCAAAGACGCCGCAGCTCACATCATCGAAGGCCTTTTCTCCGGAGACAGAGTCTGCGTTTACGTCGCAACCGACACGCCGATTCCCGTGATCGAAAAGCCGACGACGGAACATGCCACGGTCATCCAGGCAATCCGTTCCTTGACCTGTCAGCCCGGCACATCCAAGCTGGACGAAGCCACTGCGCTCGCTTTGCGCGCTCTTGAACAGGAACAAGGACGCCGTGAACGCGAAGTCTATATTCTGACGGATGGGCAAGCCCTGCCGTGGCAGGGTTTCCGCGATACCGCAAAGAATGAAGAACAGGCCAAAGATGATAAGATGAAAATCTCACGCGAACAACGCGACAAGGTTTCTTTCTTTACGCTTTTAGCGGGCGCACAGCAGCCCGATAACGCCTGTCCGTCTGACGTTAAAGTGTCTCCAGCTCTGATGCTCGCTGGACAAACCGCACGTCTTAACGTACGCGTCGGCCGTACGGGTACGGCCAAGCAGATCACCGTTGCCGTGGATGTCGGCGGACAGGAGCGAGGACGCCGCAGCGTAGCCACGGACCCGAACACCGAGGCCACGGTTGATTTCGCCGTAGGCGCACTCGAACCCGGAATTCATGTTGCCAAGATCACCACAACGCAGGACGCACTGCCCGATGATGACGAATTCGTGTTTTTGCTCCGTGTGCGAAAACAGCTTCCGGTCCTGATTGTCGGTCCACAAGAGGCCACACGTTACCTCAAAGCGGCCCTCGCCCCTGGCGCGGCGGATGACAGCGTAAAACAGATCGGGATCAGTGAGATCGACGAAAACGATCTGCGAGACTATCAAGCCGTTTTCTTGTGTGACGTTTTCCCGCTTCCCGGACAATCAATCATGCGGATTGAAGAATACGCCAAGATGGGAGGCGTCGTAATTATCTTTCCCGGTGACCGCGCCGACATTGCCGCATATGTCGACATGAGCATCCTGCCCGCATTGCCGACTGGCACAGAAAACATTCCGGTCGAACAAGCGGCGCGATCCCTCAAGCGCATTCCAAATCAGAAAGATCAAATCGTCAATTTCAACCTGTCGCTTCCCCCTGGCGCAAATCCAAACGTCGCGCTCAAGCGCATTCTCACATTCGGCGAACTCAAAGAAAATGCAGCCGTTCTGATCACGGCAGGCGACGGTGTTCCCTTCATGACCGGACGAGCGGTCGGACGCGGACGTGTCTTCATGTTCGGGACAAGCGCCAACCGAGATTGGAGTTCCTTGCCCCTGACCGCATTCTTCCTGCCGGTTGTCCACCAACTCATCCGCCAAGGCGCTGGCGCATCGGTGCAACCGTCCCACCTCGTATTGGGAACACACCTTCCTGTCAACGATGCCATTCCTAATTATCGCGACGACGATGTGATCGCCATGCCATCCGGCGGACAATTGCAAATCAAGGACAATGGCAACAGGACTTTCTTCATCGAAAATCTGACGGAGCCCGGCATCTACACGCGCGCCAAAGCTGGAGCA
>CAZTDL010000908.1:0-1707 GCA_964612775.1 uncultured Lentisphaeraceae bacterium | reverse complement strand
GTGCCGAGAATGTATGCCGTAGCGAACGTGTAAGTCGGGTAGACGTTGTTGAAACAGAGGATGTGCCGTTGCCAGGTTCGCGGGCCTTGCGCGCCGTAGGTCGCCGAATTGACCGGGCCGCTTCCGGCGGAATAGGCGGCCAGGCCGCGCGTGAACAGCGCGTTGGCGCAGGGACTCGCGAACGGGGCGGAGGGGATGATGATTTGGAACGTGCAGCGGTTCGCGGGGAACGCCCGGCCCTTGAAACCCATGTTGCGCCACTCGATGACGTTGAAGTCGACGCCTCCGCAGGACACGCCCGCGACCGTGAGCGAGGAGGCCGCGTTCGTGTCGGTTCCGCAGGGCTGGGCGGTCAGGTCGCACCAGCACGGCGCGACGGTGATGTGGTCCTCGCTGACCGTTTCGGCGCTCAGATCGGTGCCGTAGCGGAAGGTCCCCGTCGGCAAAGCGCGGCCGGGCGCGAGCAGCCAGGCGACCCCGTTGACGCTGGCGGCGAAGTTGGAGACGGACAGCCCGCCTATCTTGACGGGGAAGGGCAGCGCGGCGGTCACGAGCCCGTCGTCCGTCGCGCTGCCCGCATACAGCGCGCCCGGCTGAATCAGCAGATTGACGGCACCGTTCGTCGCGACCGTTCCGAGCCAATTGAACCCGGAAGCGGCGGAAGGGAAACCGTCTCGTTTCCGGTCGTTGTCGTTGGCGTCCGCGTAGGCCGCCTCCTCGCCGTCGGGCAGACCGTCGGCGTCGGTGTCGGACAAGAGGGGGGAGGTTCCGTACAGGATGATCTCCGAGGCATTTCCGAGCCCGTCCCGGTCCGGGTCCGCGTTCGTGATCGTCGGCAAGATCGTCTGGATATTGGGGGTTGTTCCGATACGCCCGCCGAAACATTCGATTTCATAAAGATCCGGCAGACCGTCGGCGTCGGTGTCCGGCGCGTCGGGCCGCAGGTCATATTGGAACTCGACGATGTTGGGAACCCCGTCGCCATCGGGGTCTGCCGTGTGGGATGTGAAAACGAGCGGATCCAGACCGCCGGTGACCTCCCACGCGTCGTCAAAGCCGTCGGCGTCCGTGTCCGGGGTTCTGGGATCGGTGCCGTAAAAGGCCTCCGTGAAATCGCGGAGGCCGTCCCCGTCCGGATCCGCATAGGGGTCGTTGTCGGCGAGGGGGTCGTAGCCGTATTTCACCTCCCAGCCGTCGTTCAGGCCGTCGTTGTCGCTGTGCGGTGAGTCGGGCTTTGTTTTGGACACCCATTTCTCGAAGGCGTCGGTGAGCGTGTCGCCGTCGCCGTCGTGCAGGTCGGCGAGCCGGAAGAAGCCGGAGTCCGTCACGCTCGCCGCGTTGGTGCAGACGATGTTCGTGACCAGCACGCCCGGATCGTAGGCGGACGGGACGACGTTCGTCACGCAGGCGGACGGGACGGCCTCCGGCGCGGGCGGGAGTTCGGAGCGGGGGATGGCGATGCCGAGCGCGTTCGCCGCAGGGTCGGCCGCGGCCCGCCACAGGTTCGACCAGGCGGGCGGCGCCAGGGTGCGGGTGAAGAAGATGTCCAGCGCGTCGCCCGCGAGCGCCGTGCCCGCCGGCCACGCGGCGGAGAGCGAGACGCCGTTCGTGCCGACGGAGAAACCCGTGACCGTGAGGCCGCTCAGAGGGGCGGACATCGACATGGGGATTGCGGCCGGCGACCGCGCCTCCGTTCCGGCGGCGCGG
>CAZTDL010000907.1:0-1713 GCA_964612775.1 uncultured Lentisphaeraceae bacterium | reverse complement strand
TCCGGTGTGGTTGCTCGTGTGACGAATCCGAATGACACTACCGGTGTGGAGCGCGCCATGTTTACATATGAGATGTCTCCTTCGAACGAATGGTGTAATGTCTCCCTCTGGGATTGGAGCCTGAACGCATTTGTCGCCGACGTCTGGGTCTATGGCCCGTCTGTGATCGAGTTTGAAGGGCTCGAGTCTGGTGTTTGGTACTCAGCCGTTGTTTGGGGCGATACTTCTAACAAGTATCTTTTCGAAGCATACGCTCAGAGCGGTCTTATTGACAGTACACTGCCTTAAGCCATTGAGGGGGAAAGGCATTTTTGAGATCTTTTTGGTTCCTCGCTAATTTCCGTGGAAGAGCGGCTGCATCGGGATTTCGAGGTTGGAGCCGGTGAAGTAGAGCATCGCGCGCAGATACTTGAAGGTGCGATAGCCGCGGGCTTTTCGTTTCGTCGCGGAAAAGACGCTCATGAGTCCTTCCATGAAGGCGTTGGTCAGTCGGTTTTCCCAGTGCGCAAGGATCCCCGCCAGATGCTTTTGGAGGGTGCGTCCGACGCGTGCCATCGGTGCCAGCAAGCGATTGCGGGCGGCGGCCATGCGGGTCCATCGGATCCAGGCTTTCAGTCGGCGATGGGCTCGCAGGCAATCCGGCGTGCGGTAAATCTCCTGAAGGTTGAGCCGCATCTGGTAGGCCCGGGCCGTTTGCAGGTTCAGTTCGCTGAGGTTGTCCAAACTGGCCTGCTGCTTGTCGCTGAGGTTCTGCGGATTCTTCAACCAGAGGTAGCGGGATCGTTTCATCTGCGCGGCTTCCTCGGGCAGCCGCTTCATCTCCGCGCGTCGAACCTGGTCGACGGCCTCGTTGGCCAGTTTGATGACATGGAACTTATCAAAGACCACCTGCGCGTTGGGCAGGTATCGACGCGCCCCCGCTTGATAGGACTTGCTCATGTCGATCGAGGCCCAGTCCACCTTGCGCGGATCGCCTCCATGCCCGCTGAGATCCTGGGCAAAACGCCACCAGGTCAGGTCCTCTTTGGTCTCGGTGGCGAAGAGAACCTCCCGCTTTTGGGCGTCGGCGAAGACCGTGGCGTAGACATGCCCCTTGCGGATCGCCAGCTCGTCACAGCTCACCGCCGTCACCTCGCTCATGTCCTTCTTCTCGCGCGCCTGCTCCACATGGCGGTGCAGGACCGCCCACCGCCGCGTGTCGTGCTCGCCCACAAAGCCCGCCACTCGCTTCACAGGCATATCGCGCATCAGCAGCAGACACATCGATTCAAAAGCCAGGGTAAAGCCCTTGGTCAGTCCCTCCCAGGGAGCCTTCACCGTGGTCACTTTCCCACACTGGCGACACCTACCCCGCGGCAAAGAGCAGACGATCTCGCAGCGATACTGAAAGATGTTCAGGTGACGCCACCGCCGCTGCTCGCCGTGATCGTAGGCACTCAGCGCGGCCCCGTCCGCCGGGCACGGTTGAGTGGACCACAAGGCCGAGGTCTCCCGGATGGAGATCTCCACGGTCCCATCGTCGTCGCGGACCCGCAGTCCGGTTACTTCCCAAGAGTCTGCCAGCCCAAGGAGCTGATGAAAGAGCGCTTCCAGTTCCACGACGACAGTTTCCGGCTCCGCGCCCAAGGGACAACCTCAATCCACGGAAAAGCGCGAGGAACCATCTTTTTCTGCCGCTGTTTTTTCTTTGGAGACTGTATGGGTGCTTTTTTA
>CAZTDL010000906.1:0-1716 GCA_964612775.1 uncultured Lentisphaeraceae bacterium | reverse complement strand
TCACCCGATCAACTTTTTTGCCGTTGTTTTGGCGCAGGATGGTCTCCTGCAAGGGCTCGCGGGTCGTATTGATGGACACATCCGCACCGAAGGTTCGGGCGATTTTAAGTTTGGATTCCTTGCGCCCTGTGATGATGACGTTGGCTGCGCCGGAAAGTTTGGCCAATTTTGCGGCAAGCAGTCCAAGCGAACCGGAACCATGGATAAGAACGCTGTCGCCGATTCCGACTTGAGCACACCGCACGGCGTGAAGTGAGGTGGCGGCCGGTTCGACGAAGGCGCCTGCATCGAAACTGACAGCGTCTGGTAAAGAAAACAGGTGGCGTTCGGGGAAAACAGTGTATTCCGCGAACCCGCCGTCCCAGGCGTTGACCGTGCCGACACAGAACACCTTCTCGCAGCTCAAATAATCGCCAAGCAGGCAGGAAACACAGTTCCCGCAAGAGACGCAGGTGTCGCCGATTACGCGGTCTCCGATTTTGAAGCGCGTCACTTCGCCGCCGACGGCTGAGACCACGCCCGACCACTCGTGTCCCGGCGTGAAGGGGAAGCGCACGCCTCCGTTTTTAACGAACGAGAATTCTCCGGTATAGATGGCGTAATCCGTGCCGCAAATGCCGGCGCATCTTACTTGGACCAAAACGTCGTGGGCACCCAGTTCGGGAATCAGTGTATCCACAATCCGCAGATCGTTCGGCCCGAAAAGACGGGCGGCTTTCATTGTTTTTTTCACGGTGAACTCCGGTTAATGATGTGAGATGGGGTTTTACCGCCGAAGACATCGGCCACGGCCTGGGCCGCACGCGTCTGCGCCTCGTCCAACGCCTCGCGCGAATTGGCCGCGACGTGCGGCGTCAACTGGACGTTTTCAAGCCCGAACAGCGGGTGGTCGCAGGCGAATCCGTCCGGTCCGAAAACATTGATCTCGCCGAACACGTCGAGTCCGGCATACGCGATGACGCCGGTCTTCAACGCCTCGGCCAAATCCCTTTCGTTGACCAACTCGCCGCGGCCGGTATTGATCAGAACGGCCGTGCGCTTCATTTTTCGAAACTCCGGCATCGCCAACAGGCCGCGGGTGGCGGGTGTCAGCGGGCAGAGCAGGCAGAGATAGTCGGCCTCCGTCAGAACGGTGTCTCTATCGACGGCTTGGACGCCGGACGCTTCGGCTTGTTCGTTCGCTATGCGGGGATCGCAGACCATGACCCGCAAATCGAACGCCCGGGCTCTGGCGGCGACCGCCCGACCGATGTGACCGAACCCGATGATCCCGAGCGTCTGCGTCGATAGCCGGCGAATGATGCCGGTCTCGAACGGGCGGCGGCCCGAGCGCATGCACGTCTCGTAATACTTCAGTTTCCGGGCGGCCGAGAGCAACAGCGCGAGGGTGTGGTCCGCCACCTCTTGCGTGGCGAAATCGGGAACGTTCGTGACGAGGATCCCCTGCGCCGAAGCCTGCGCCACATCGATTTTGTCCGTGCCCGTGCCGATCCTCGCGATGATGCGGCACCGGGTCAGCCGCTTGACCGTCGGCGTTCGCAGATAGGCGGAGACGATCATCACGGCGTCCGCCTCTTCCAGACGGTCGCATTCGTCCGGCTGCTCGGCTTCGATGACTTCCGCGCCGACGGTCGCGAGGATGCGCCGCTCCTCCGGTTTGACCGGAAAGGTCTGCGCGTTGAGTCGTAAAACAAGGAGAGACTTTTTCATGGGAAG
>CAZTDL010000905.1:0-1731 GCA_964612775.1 uncultured Lentisphaeraceae bacterium | reverse complement strand
CCGCGCTGACGGCCATGGCCGTCAACATGCCACCGACGAACCCCTCCCACGATTTCTTTGGCGAGATGCGTGGGCACATTTTGTGTTTACCAATCGCCATTCCGAAAGCGAAGGCGCCAGCATCGCTGAATTTAACGACCGCGGCAAGGTACGAGGCAAGATAAACGCCGACGCGCGCGCAGGGAATCTCGAACATGTCATCTGCGCCCCACTGCGCCAAACGAATAAAGAAACTCAGCATAAAAGGGAGATAGAAAAAACCTAAAAGCGTAACGCCAACATGTTCGACCGGTTTTTGAATACGCGAATCAAACAGCACGCGCAGCAGGAGTGCGAAAACCAACACCGTCAGCATCAATGTTTCAAATTGATGCCCCATAGGCAACTGGCGAGCCGCATACGGCGGAAACGCATAACACGATGTCAGCCAGACCAGCCCCATGGCCATGCCACAGTTGCGGCTTACCGGATGCCCGTTCCTCTTCATCATCTGATAAAACTCGTTCTGGCAGGCGCACGACATTACGAGCAATACGCCGAAGAGCATCCACCCGGGCATATAGCACAAACCAAACAACCACGCGGTTCCGACCACAATTCCGGCGATAATTCGCGTTAACACGAGATGCCCTCCTGATTGCCACTTGGTTTAATACCGCCAAACCGGCGGTCACGTGCAGCATAAGCAGCCAAAGCCGCGTTGAACGCCTCTTCCTTGAAGTCGGGCCAAAGGACCGGTGTCACATAAAATTCACTATAGGCGCATTGCCATAGCAGAAAGTTGCTAATACGCATTTCGCCGCTCGTGCGGATAATGAGGTCAGGATCAGGCACATCCGGAGCATATAAGTGCGCGGCCACGACCGATTCATTAACCGCCTCCGGCGCAAGCGTTCCGGCCTTGACCTCTTCCGCGATCATCCGTGCCGCCCGAGCCAATTCGCAACGCCCGCTGTAACTCAGCGCAATAATCAACTCACACTCAAATCTTTCCGTTTCATGCTCTAACCGTGTGATTGCTTGACACAACGAATGGGGCAAATCCTCACGACGTCCTATGACACGGAGCCGGACTTGCCGTTCGATCAATTCTGCCTCGTGTTTCTTGATGAAACCGCTCAGAAGCGACATGAGCCCTGCGACCTCGTCAAGAGGTCGAGTCCAGTTTTCGGTGCTGAACGCATACAGTGTCAAATAACGGACACCTGCATCACAGCAATAGTTCAACACGCGTCGCACCGTCTCGGAACCGGCTTCATGTCCGGCCAAACGCGGCTGGCCACGTTGTTTTGCCCACCGTCCACTGCCATCCATGATGATGGCAATATGCGTCGGTGTTTTGTTGACGTCTTTTTCCATTAGTCACTGCACGTGCATGTAACGCCTGATCACAAACCCATGCGCAATGTGGTTTCGCGCGCGGGGCCAACGGAAAGGATTCCCATCCGTCCGCCGATCAAGGCGACCAAACGCTCCACATAGGCGCGAGCCTTGAGCGGCAGATCTTCGTACCTCGTGACCATACTGGTCGGGATCATCCATCCCGGCATCTCCTCGTATACAGGCGTACAGCGCTCCAACACGCTCAGGTCAGCAGGAAAAGTCTCATAACGCTTGCCATCATCGCGCAGGTAGGCCGTACAGATCTTGATCACGGGTTGATCATCAAGCACATCCAGCTTTGTCATGGCCCAGAAATCGACGCCGTTCACCATTGCGGAGTAACGGCCG
>CAZTDL010000904.1:0-1734 GCA_964612775.1 uncultured Lentisphaeraceae bacterium | reverse complement strand
GGCCTGCCGCTGCGCGCACGCGCCGTCATCCCGCGTCTCCGCACGCCAGGGCATGGATGAAATAAACGATGCGTGCGAAAAGGTCGGTGAGACCTGAGAAGTTGGTGGACAAGTCGTTCACGCGGAAAGATTCCAAAGCTTTTTGTCGGCGGCGGCGGAGCGTCGACATCATTTCGCCGCGGTCTGCCGTCATGCGTCCCAATTGTTCAAGGTCATCCGCAAGCGGGTTTCGCCATGCGTCGGATGCGGTCAGCAGCAGAAATTCAACGCTTTGCAGAAGCGGATCAGCCAAGGCATCGGCTCCCGCCTTGACCAAAGCGTCCGCAAGATCGAGAAACAACGGCACGTCGCTGTCGAGATGCTGCAGATGCGATGAGGCCGCCTCCAGTCGGGCGGTTTTGCCCGTTAAAGCGGGATTCAGCTTTCTTGACGCGAGCGTGACCGCTTCTTGTCGGGCGGCGATAAGCCGCGCGGCGGTGTCGGCACGTCGGGCTTTCCATCCCGCCTCATCGCCGCTGCCGCGCAGGGCGGGATAGCCCGCGATAGCCGTCAGAATGTCCGCCAGCCGTGCGTCCAGCCGTTCCAATGCGCAATGGCTTTCCTCGATATGGCCGTCTTCAAGCGTCAACATCCGATCCGCGATGTCGAGGATGCGGTTGTCGTGCGTGACCAACAGGATGGCGCAACCTTCTTCTCTGGCCAGCTTTTGCAGTAATTCGACGATTTCGCGTCCAGAGCGGCTGTCGAGCGCGGCGGTCGGTTCGTCGGCGAGAATGATTGAGGGCTGGCGTACGAGCGCACGCGTGATCGCCACACGTTGCCGTTGGCCGCCGGAGAGTTGTGCGGAACGCTTGTGCCCGTGGCCGGCCAGTCCCACGCGCTGAAGCATTTCGGAGGCGCGGCGCTTCGCCTCCTCTCTCGGCAAGTCCGTCAGATGCGCAATACCCATCTGGACGTTTTCGAGGGCCGTCAGGGAAGAGAGCAGATTATGATGTTGGAAGATAAAGCCGATCTTGCGTCGCGTGTCGAGTCGGGCGCGGGGGCTGGCGCGGCACAGCTCGCATGCGCCTACACGGATGCTGCCGCTCTGGGTTCCGCGGAGCGCGCCGACTAGCGTGAGAAACGTGGTTTTGCCCGCGCCGGAGGGTCCCATCACGATCACGATTTCTCCGGGATGGAAATCGACGCTGACGCGGTCGAGAACGACGCGCGCCGCTTCGCCCGCACCGAAGGTGTGGCTGAGGTCGGAAACGGAGATGAGGGGTTGCGAGGACATGTCAGAATATATCCGAGGGGTCGGCCGCCCGCAGGCGGCGGGTGGCGATGAGGCCCGCCGCGATGCACATGATCACGGTTAGCGAACAGACGAAAACAGTGTCGGTGAGGTTCAGCCGAGTGGGAAGGCCTCCCACCGTTTCGGCGAGACGAAAAAGGCCGTATGTCAAAAGCAACCCGGGAGGTACGCCGAAGGCGGGCAGGATGCAGGCTTCCTGCACGAGCAGGCCCGTGAAGAAACCGTCGCTCATGCCCATCGCTTTAAGCGTGGCGTATTCGCGCAGGTGATCGTTGATGTCGGTATAGAGAATCTGATAGACGATGACGGCTCCGACAAAGAGGGCGATAACCAGTCCCGCGATTACGATGAAACCGATGGGCGTGTTGGCCTGCCAATAGGCTTGCTCGCGGCGGATGAATGCCGCGCGGGTGATAGACCCCGCCGAACAACCCGATCGT
>CAZTDL010000903.1:0-1754 GCA_964612775.1 uncultured Lentisphaeraceae bacterium | reverse complement strand
GGGTGAGTCGATGAGAAGCACATCGGTGCTGCCGGGAATGGGTTTTGCGTCGATAAAGAGCCCTCCGGGATGAAGATTTCCGAAAAAGACGCTGTGTTGTGTGCCGTCGGGGTTCATGGTCCAGAGATGATGGAAGTTCACCTGATTGCGGTCCACGTACTCCCAGCGCATGTAGATGAGCCGACCGTCGGACAACGGCCACGGCGTGTTGTCTTGCTCAATGTTCGCGGAAAGCATGCGAATGTTTTGTCCGTCGGCCTCGCAACGGTGAACGGTCGCGACCTGCGTCAGCCAGCAGTTGACCCAACGTTTGGCCCGGCTTGAGCAGAAGACGATACCGCCGTCGGGAAGATAGCAAGGCTCGATGTCATCGTAGCCTCCGGTCGTGAGCTGCCGCAGTCCTTGGCCGTCAATGCCGATCTCATAAAGGTGATAGTGAGGCGTGCCGGCGGGGCGGTAGGCGAAGACGATCCGCTTGGCGTCGTAACTGACGCAGGGGTCTCTGACAGCCCCTGCGGGGTCGTCAATAAGCAGACGCAGACGACCGCTCTGGCAGGCCCAAATGCAGAGTCGTCCCTGCGTGCCATATGTGCATCGTTCGGGCGAGGTGGCGTAGTAACCGAAATTGGCGTACCAGTGGCCGTCGTGGACATGATTGCGGGTGGCAAAGACGATTTCGTGAACGGGCCCGTCATCTGAATGGAGGTGTTCACCGCAGCATCTGACGGGTACAAACAGGGTGGCCAGTGCTGCCGCGAAAGCAAGGACGGTGAAGTCTTTCATACGGTTCCTCTTGCGTTTTTGAAGGTGACATCAAAAGAGTTTGCTGCCGCTCGTTCCGTTCCAGCCCATGCGGCGTGAAATCCGTTCCGTAGCGGCGCTCAAACAGAGACCGATCTTGGGTATGCGGGCACCGTTCACCGTCGCGGAAAAACCGGTGACGGTTAAAGCCCCGATACAGATTCCGTTCCCGTCAAAAATCGGTGTGGAGACGCAATTTGACCCCTCCAACGCTTCGCTTCTGTCAACCGCAAAGCCTTGATCGCGAATCTGGGCAAGCTGGTTTTTCAGCGTCTCCCGGCCGAGGGTTTGTGAAGTGGTTTTGATGATTTTAACGTGGCGGAGATAAGCCTGCGCGTCGGTTGCCGACATGAATGCCAGAAACAGTTTTCCGGGCGCGGTGTTGTAAAGTTCGAAACGGGCGCCGGGTTCTACGCGGATATGAATGGGCTTGCGCGGTGCGACCTGTTCGAGGGTGATGCCGTGATCGCCGACCGGAATGTTCAAAAGGATGGTTTCATCTAACGCGTCTCTCGCCGCGTACATCTCTTCCAGCGCTTCGCTGACCAAATGACGTTCTCCGAGACTCGCGCTGCCTAGCTGCAACAGTTTCCGGGTGACGCGGAAACGGTTGTCCGTCGGACCTTTCATAACGAACCCCTGTTCCATCATGGCCGACAAAATCCGTCCCATGCTGTTCTTGGGCGCGTCCAACATTCGGGCGAGCTCTGCGGCAAGAAGTCCTTGCGGATGCGTGGCCAATCGCTCGAGCGCGCTGAGTCCGCGAATGAGATTAGGTACGCCTCCGTCTTTTTGTGTGTCTTCGTCGGGTTTCATCATTAGTTCCAATCAATTAACCGGTTCCATATATAGCACAATCCCGGAGAACGGTCAACGCGTCATCGGTCTGCGGAAGTGCCCCCTGACTTGCAACATTAAATGCACGCAGGCGGAAGAGCGGTGCGATGATTTTC
>CAZTDL010000902.1:0-1756 GCA_964612775.1 uncultured Lentisphaeraceae bacterium | reverse complement strand
ACTGTCATCGATCTTGGCCCTACAGAATGCAGACCGGTCCGGTGGCGCAACCTGCTTAGCCCATTTGCGACATGTTCGCGCATTCAGTTTCGACATTTGGACGGGAGGGCTTTCGGCGGACAAAGCGAAACTGGTTGACATGGCGGAGTGGGTTCTGACATTGCCTGTATGTCTGCTGGACACGCTGCTACTTTCACGTTATCAAGGCGGAGTCGAATCCGCAAACAGAGCTAAATTCGTTTTGCATGAAGCTGTCAAAAAGTATTCCGAACTACAGAAAAGTAATCCGGTTTGGCAGGCTAAGGCAGAACAATTCTTTTGGAGCACTCTTGACGCGCAATCGCAGACACTCACCGCATGTGCGATTCAAGACGACGCAGCGCTTGCGGAGAAGTGGCTTCCCATCATCCGCATCGCCCTCCACACCGCCTACGAACGCACCTGCCCGCATGAAACGCCGCGACAAATCCAAGCTTATGCGCAGGGTCTGAAAATCCTCGATTCATGGAAGGAGAAGTGACCATGGAACGCGAAACCGAACGCACGCTGGCCGCGCACGCGGTCGAACTGGGCCGCGCCGCCGACCCCGCCGCCCTGCCCGAGCTGATCCGGCTGCTCGACACGCCGTCGCCGGAGGTGCGCCGTCTCTCCGCTTCGGCCATCGGCAAGCTGGCCGGGCTCGCGGACGCGTCCGCCGCCGTCGCCGCGCTGACGCACACCCTGCGCGATCCTCATCCGCAGGTGCGGCAGTATGCCGTGAAGGCGCTCAAGGCGTATGGCACGGCCGCCGAGTCCGCCCTGCCCGATCTGCGGGATCTCGCGGCCAACGCGTCCGAAAAAGACTACAACCGACGCGATGCGGCCGCATCCATCGCAACGATTGAAGAGGCGCTTCGTCTGAAGGCCTCGGGCGAGACGCATGTCTGCCAGCGCTGTGGCGTCGCCGTGGCGCCGGACGAGTTCGCCCGATCGATGCGGATGTTCCAGCGCGTCTACTGCGACCACTGTTTCGACGAGACGTACATCAAGCGCAGAAACTTCGACACCCGCGTCGAAGTCCAGAAGACCATCCGCACCACGGACGGCACGCTCGTGCAGTCGGACGGCGAACGGCTGATCGCGGAGTGGCTCGCGGCCCATCGCATCGTCTTCCGTTACGACGACCGTCTGAGGATCGTCGAAGGCCGTCAGATCCGTCCGGACTTCTATCTGCCCGAGTACGACGTGTACATCGAGTACTGGGGCATGGACACGCTCGACTACAAGATCGGCATGTTGATCAAACAGCAGATGTACCAGCACGCGGGCAAACGTCTCATCTCTCTCTATCCGAAGGACAAACTCGGTTTCGATGCCCTCCTCTCGGAAAAGCTGCTCCGCATCCCGCCGACTGACTCCGCACCCGCTCCGTCCGCGCCGAGCGTCGGCGAAGCAACGCGGAGCGAGTCCGCCCCTCTTACAGAAAGGAACCCGACATGAATGACATCAGCGAACTGCTGGGCAAAATACAACACGCTGCATCCCCCGGCCATGAGGATCGCGGGATGCTGGCGGCCCTGCGACGCGGCTTCAGCGAAGCCACCGAACAATACGCGTGGCCGTATCTCGCCCCGTACTGCCCCATGACCGACCCGAAACAGCGCGCCATCTGGCTCACCGTCGCGGGTGCCGCCGCCACGCTCGCCCTCGACGGACTGGACCGCGCCGGGCTCGGCGTCGGCAATCTCGGCGCAACAATGCGCCACTTGGCCCTCGG
>CAZTDL010000901.1:0-1758 GCA_964612775.1 uncultured Lentisphaeraceae bacterium | reverse complement strand
GCCTTTAACCCTGTTTTGCGGTATCCCGCAAAACTCTCAACAAGACAGTTGACTCACGTATACAAAAACAGCCGTCGGAGCGGTCACATCCGTAGCGATCACGGGGCCGAACGGTTACGAACTGACGATCGCCCCCGGAGAGGGCCTTGTGACACGGCCCGACGATGCCTACTCCAACGCCAACACGCCCAACGCGCCCATGACGACGCTCTTCGAGCCGGTCACCGAGGAAGGTCTTGTCCGCGCCGCTTTCGTCAGCGGGGTCGGCGGCATGATCACATGGAAGGCGACCTTCTCCGACAAACCCGTACCCGCCCTTGTTCCGGTCGTCAACGCATTCAAAGCGGAAATGCCTGACATCTATGGGCCCATCATGCTCACGTGGCAGAGCAACGCCCGAGCCTGTGAGATTCTCCGTGACGGAAACCTCGTCATGTCCGCAGCAATTGGCGGTGTCTGGCGCGACACACGCGTCGAATCGAAGAAGAGCTACCGCTATGAGGTCATCCCCTACACGCTCGCCGGCGTGAGGGGGACCCCGCAGACCACCTCCTTTACCGTACCCGAGATCCCGCAGCTCGGCGAAACACCGCCCAAGCCCGATGTGAAACTCGATGCGATCAAGCCTGTCAAAACCGCCGTCGGATGGGGCTCATTCAAGATCGGCACCGCACTCAACGGTCCGCTGCGCCTCGGCAAAGAAAGCTTCGTTTCGGGCATCTGCATTCACGCGGACGGCTATGCCGTCTATGCGCGCGACCCGGCGTGACGACGCTTCGTCGCGATCGTCGGCATCGACGAAAGTCAGCGCAAACAGAACCAGTCAAGCGTCATCTTCAGCGTCGCGGCTGAGGCCGCCGACGGCCGCCGCATGCTGGCCGTTTCGCCGGTGATCCGCTTCGGCCAGCGTGAGCGCTGGCATTTCGACGTTGATCTGCCGAAAGATGCCGAGCGGATCGTCCTGCTATCCGAATCGGCCGGCGACGGCAACAAAAGTGACCATGCCAACTGGTGCGACGCCGGATTTTTGAAATAACCCCTCTCAGACGACACGCGATCTCCGGGGCGACCCGGTCACAGCACACACGTCTGCCCGATTTGACAGGATGTCAACCATGCAAGAAATCGACATCGCCACATGGAAACGCAAAGAGCATTTTTCCTTTTTCCGGAAGGCCGATCTTCCTTTTTACAACATCACCGCTCCCGTCGATATTTCAGGCCTAAAGGAATTCGCCAAGACGCAGGCATGTTCTTTCAACACGCTCCTCGTTTATCTCACAACGAAAGCGATGAACACGGTCGAGAACTTTAAGTTCCGTCTGCGGGGCGAGACTGTCGTGCTTCACGACAGGATACATCCATCGTTTGCTCACCTAAAGAACGGCGACGACCTTTTCAGCCTGATCACGGTCGATTTCTCGGACGATCTTTCCGCTTTCGACCAGACCGTGCGCGCCGCCATTGCGGCCTGCGACTCGTATTTCAATCTGGCTCACTTGAAGGGTCGAGACGATTTCGTTTTCATCTCGTCCATTCCGTGGATTTCTTTCACAGGCATCGACCACACCCTCAGCCTCAAAAAGGACGACGCGATCCCTCGGGTGACGTGGGGCAAATATTTCGACGATAACGGCAGAACCTTATTGCCGTTCAACATTCAGGTGAACCACATGTTCGTCGATGGTCTCCACGTCGGACGTTTCTTCGCGAAACTCGACCGGGACATTCAAGCAATCCGAACCCTGAAACGCGAAT
>CAZTDL010000900.1:0-1762 GCA_964612775.1 uncultured Lentisphaeraceae bacterium | reverse complement strand
GCTTAAGAACGCGGTTTTGCGCAACATTGCCGGGTATGGCGGTTGTACGAATCTGGTGGAGCGGACCGCACCGACGGAAAACGTGTCGGTGGACGCGAAACAGTTCTGACCGGATGTGGAAGGGGAGGGAGCATAAGCGGATGAAAAACAGGGTGGCGCATGAGAGGAAATCGTTGGCGGTATGCGCGGTCATGGCGGTGTGTGCGGCGTGGGGTGCGCAGGACGCGGGAACGGCGAAGATTGACTTTGCCGATAAAGTCGGACGGTTCAAGCCCGTGCACGGAGTCAACAACGGGCCGTACAGTTTAAGCGACGCCACCGAGAGGTTGCGGCGCTTTCACCGCGGGGCGGGCTTTCCGTTTGTGCGGCTGCACGATGTGCCGCTGGCTTATGCCGCGCCGTACGCGGTGGACATCTCGTCGATTTTTCCTTGTGCGGACGCGGACCCGGACGATCCGAAGTATTACACCTTCGCGAAAACCGACGCGGTCATTTCGGCGATCGTCACGAACGGCGAACAGGTGATCTACCGGCTTGGACAGAGCATCGAACACCGCGATAAGTTCCATGTGAATCCGCCCAAGGACAATGCCACGTGGGCGCGCGTCTGCGTGAACATCGTCCGGCACTATAACGAAGGTTGGGCCAGCGGTTTCCATTACGGGATCAAACGGTGGGAGATCTGGAACGAGCCCGACATTCAGCCGTGCTGGACCGGCACGCAGCAGCAGTTTTTCGATTTGTATGTCGCGGCGGCCAAGGCGCTCAAGGCGCACGATGCGACGCTGATGATCGGCGGACCGGCGGTGACGAGTCCGCATTCGCGTATGGTGAGACCCTTCCTCGCTTGCTGTCGCGAACAGAAGGCGCCTTTGGACTTCTTTTCCTGGCACTGCTATGGAAGGGTGCCGGACGATATCATCAACGCGGCGAAACAGGCGCAAAAGGTGCTCGACGAGGCCGGGTTCACGGAGGCCGAAAGTTACTGCACGGAGTGGCGCGAGATGCGGGATTGGACATGGCGGAAGTGGGCCGGCACCCAAAACGGCGCGAATGACATCAATGCGCTGTGGTCCGATCTGAACGGGCCTCAGGGAATGGTTTTCTGCGCGTCGGTGATGATGAAGTTGCAGGACACGTCGATCGATATTGCCACCTTTTACACGGGAGACGCGTTGCCGAAATGGGGGATGTTCGATCCGTACGGGTATCCGCACAAGATTTATCAGGCGTTTCCGGCCTACAACGAACTTTTCAAGGCGGGAAACCGCGTGAAGGTCGAAGGGAAACTGGAGTACGCCCTGATGGAGGCGGGCGTGTCGGACGACGGGCGGCACGCCGCGCTGATGATCGTCAGCCAGACGGCGTTGGGCAGCGACACGCGGATTGTGAACGTTTCGCTGGCGAATCTGCCGTGGAAGGAGGCCGTGCGGTACGAGGTGTTGCGGGCCGACGGTCAATACGATCTCGAAAAAGTTGACGAACAGACGCTGGCGGCCGGACAGACCCTGCTGAAGGTGCCGTTGCCGTGCTGATCGATCATCGTCGTCAAACTGGGCGCGCTTGATCGATGAGGGAGAACCATGGCGGGAGAGTGATTCCGAAGGTAAGTCAACGCCCGCAACAGGAAGGCGAAAGAATGAGTGCGAAAGGCTGGACCGTAACGTTTCTGTTGGCGGGCGTTTTTTTGAGCGCAGGCGATCTTTGGGCCGACGCGCCGGACGGCAAAAGTATCTGCGTCGCGATCAGCACGCATAAAACC
>CAZTDL010000899.1:0-1776 GCA_964612775.1 uncultured Lentisphaeraceae bacterium | reverse complement strand
CTGATCGGCAACGGCGGCAGTGCGGCCACGGCGTCGCATGTCACAAACGATCTGGTCAAAGGGTGCCGCGTCGGCGACACGCCGGGATTCCGCGCATTCTGCCTGAGCGACTCCAATGCGCTGGTGACGTGCCTCGCGAACGATTTCTCATACGAGGAGATCTACACCATCCTGTTGCGCACGTATGCCAAAGCGGGCGACGTGGTGGTGGCCTTCAGCGGCAGCGGCAACTCGCCGAACATCCTGCATGCGCTGAAGACGGCGCGGGAGATGGGACTCACGACCGTCGGCTTCGGCGGACGGGACGGCGGCAAGATGAAAGCGTTGTGTGACCACATTCTCATCGCGCCGACCGACTCCATGGAAATGCTGGAGGATATGCACCTGATCTGCTTCCACGACCTCGTGTGCGCGATGCGTCCGGAACTGGCGAAACGGGCGGCTGTATGATGATCGGAGCGATAGACGCGGGCGGAACCAAGGTGCTGACGGCCGTAATGACGGAAACGGGGAAAATGCTGGCCCAACGCAAAGACTCGGTTCCGACGGCGGATGTGCCCGCCTACTTCGGTCGGTGCGCGGCGATGCTGAAGGCCTGCGCGCTGGATGTCGGCATGAGCGTGGACGCGCTGGACGGCGTGGGCATGAACATTCCCGGCATGGTCACGCCGGACGGCTGCGTGCTGGGATCGCCTTCCGCAGGGTGGGACGCGTTCGAAGCGCGTCCTCTGTTGACGGAAGCGCTGGGCACGGAGCGCGTGTTTTTCGAAAACGACATCAACGCCTGCGCGCTGGCTGAACTGCGGTTCGGCGGCGCGGGCGGGGACTTCGTATGGATCACGATCAGCACCGGCAACGGCGGCGCGGTGGTGGCGGACGGAAGGCTCGTCCGCGGCGCGGGGTGGTGTGCCGGCGAGATCGGCCACCTCAAAGTGGAACGGCAGAAACCCTATCCTTGCCGCTGCGGCGGACTCGGCTGTCTGGAGGCGCATGCCTCGGGCGTAGCCATTGGGCGCCGGGCGGTCGAGGCCGGATTGGACATCGGCACGGACGCCAAACGGTGCGAGGAATTGGCGCGGCGGGGAAATGCCGTGGCGCGGGCCGTTTATGAAGAGACCGGCGTTTATCTCGGCCGCGCGCTGGCCATCGCCGCGAACCTGTTGAATCCGTCGCACGCCTTTATCGGTGGCGGCGTTTCAAAGGCTCTGGATCTGATGCTGCCGGCCATTCGGCGAACGCTGGAGGCGGAGGCGCTACCGCAGTGTGTGGATTTGAAGGTCGAACAGACCCGACTGGGCTATGAGGCGGCTCTGCTGGGGGCCGCCGCCGTGTGTTTGGATGGGCTTGGACATGCGAAATAAAAGGGGAAAAACATGAAAGAAAAAGCTGGACTGATTTCACGCAGAACGCTTCTCCGCCGCACGGCGCTGGCCGCGGCCGCCTTTCAGATCGTGCCGGGACACGTACTCGGCCTCAACGGGCAAACCCCTCCCGGCGACCGATTGAACATCGCCGGTATCGGCGTGGGCGGCATGGGCGGCGGCAATATCAAGAAATGCCTCGACGCGGGAGAAAACATCGTCGCGCTGTGCGACGTGGACCCCCTCTACGCCGCCCATACGTTTAAGGCGAACCCCGGCGCGAAGGTCTACACGGACTATCGCGAGATGCTCGACAAGCAGAAGGACATTGACGCCGTGGTCATCGCCACACCGGACCACACGCATGCGCCCATCGCCATGGCCTGCATGCGCGCGGGCAAGCATGTCTACGTGC
>CAZTDL010000898.1:0-1781 GCA_964612775.1 uncultured Lentisphaeraceae bacterium | reverse complement strand
CCTGCGTCGCCGCCGTGAGCATGTTCGCCAGCGACCACCACGCCACGAACAGCACCATCCCCAAGCGAGTCCCGATCCGGTCGGCGATGCGGCCGGACACCAGATACGCGGCCGTGTAGGCGATCAGGAAAAGATTGACCACATTCGCATAGGCGCGGTCGTCCATGCCGAGGTCGGTCTGGATGGTGGGCGCGAGCGCGGAGAGCGTCTGACGATCAACATAGTTGAGCACGGCCGCGCCGGTGAGCAGCGCCGCGATCCACCAGCGGAGATGAGGAATTTTAGCGATCATAACAAACGAACCAGCGTGCCGCCGTTCCCGTGCAAAACAGTTAAAACGCCCGTTCCCGTAAAATGCTCGTCATCGATCACGCGCGCGCCGCTGCCCGTCGCCCCGTAGGTGCCGCCCCGCCGCTGCTTGTCGTTGAAGTAGAGATAACCGACCGACTCGTTCACGCCTGCGGCCAAGTTCACCTTGGCCGTTCCGCCGTTCGCGACACGAAGGACCGCGTTGTCGGCGATGCTCACCGAATTCGAGAGCGTCAGCGTGCCGGCGTTCACCGCGATATCGATGCAGTTGGCCCCGCAGGTGCCCGTGGGGCCCACGACCAGCGTGCCGCCGTTCACGGAAAAGCCGCCGAAGGTCGTGTTCGTGCCCGCGAGCGTCAAGGTGCCGGAACCGGCTTTGGCGACGTTCAGGGTGCCGGCCAGCGTTCCCGCATAGGCGTAGGCCGACGAGGTCGGCACGTTGACCGTCAGCGTGGAAAAGGCCGACGCGCTGTTCGTCACGACATGCGCGTTGTCCGACCCCCGGTCGACCAGACCGATGATCGTCTGGTCGAACCCGCCCAAATCGAAGACCGAATCCGCAGCCCCCGCCTGATTGGCCTCAAGGCCCAGATAGAGCGCGGACGATACGGGCACCGCGTTTTGGATGCCCACCCGGACGGTTCCGCAACGGATCCAGAGGTTGCCGCGCCACGTGTTGGTGGCGGCAAGAACCACCGTACCGCCCGTGCCGTTCGGATTCCGCACGATTAAATCATAGGCGTTCGCGCCGGAGTCGATGACGCCGCCGATCACCAGCGTGCTGTCCGGGGCCCCGATGCGGGCGTTGCCGTCGCCCAGCGTGACGGGCCCGTTCCACGTGTTGGACGTCCCGTAGTACGACTGAAGCGATCCCGCGGAATTGACTAAACCGTCGCCGCGAACCGTAATGGCGTTGGTGAAGACGAGTCCGCCCATGAGGTTCAATTCGCAGTCGATCCCCGTCATGTTCACGGGGCCCGGCCCCAACGCCTGGGAATTGCTGACACGCAGATACCCCGCGCTGACCGTTGTGCCGCCGCTATAAGTGTTTGTCCCGGACAGGGCCAACGTGCCCGCGCCGGATTTCGCCAAACTGCCCATGCCGCCGATGGCGTTGGTCACCCCGAAGGTGTTGCCTAACGCGAGATCCAACCCGCCGCTGAACGAGTCCCAGTTCACGGCGTAGGCATCGAACGAAGTCAGTGTGGTCCCCGTGATCTGAAGCATGCCGCCGTTAAATCTCAGCGCGCCGACCGGCAGATGGGACGACGAGCCGACGCTCAGCGTCCCGCCCGAAAGGATCGTACCGCCGCCGTAGGTATTGGCGCCTGAAAGCGTCGTTTTCTTCGAGCCCGTTTTGATCATGACCGTGTTCGCGCCGGCGACTCCGGCGGACAGGACGTAGTCCGAAGCCGAGTTGTTGAACGTCACGCTGGACGGCGAGACCGAACCGGACGCGCCGATGGTGTAGT
>CAZTDL010000897.1:0-1786 GCA_964612775.1 uncultured Lentisphaeraceae bacterium | reverse complement strand
TGATAGAGTTCTACCGAGCCACTGGTTGCTTGCACGAGATCGACGGCGTGGGCGATCCCGCCGCCATCGCGGCGTCAATCCGCGAGGCGTTGGGCGCGTAGCCGGACCGGAGTGGGATTTCGCTGTGAGCCACAAGCCGCCGCTGGTGCTGAAGTCGCCTCAAGAGCTCGCCTTGATGCGCGAAGCCGGAAAGGTGGCGTGGCAGGCGCTGTCCCTGATGGAGGAGGCTGCCCGCCCCGGCGTGACATTGCTTGAGTTAGATCGGTTGGCGGAGGAGTTCTTGCAGAGCGAGGGGATGACGCCCTCTTTCAAGGACTACTCGCCTCCATTCAACCGGGAGCGGGCGTACCCCGCAGCCATCTGCGCGTCGGTAAACGAGCAGGTGGTGCACGGTATTCCCACCGACCGCAAGCTGGTGCGCGGCGATATTGTCGGCCTGGACTTGGGTGTCTGCTTCCGCGGATACCACGCCGATTCCGCCCGCACCGTGGAGGTCGGACGCGTCGGCAAAAAGGCGCGACGGCTGATGCACGTGACGTTCGAGTCATTGCAGGCGGCCATCGATCAGTGCCATGTCGGGCGAACGATGCGCGACATTTCCCGGGCGATCCAGCGAACCGCGGAGAGCGGCGGCTACTCCGTTGTGAGACAGCTTACCGGCCACGGCGTCGGGAAATACATCCACGAGGCGCCGGACGTTCCGAACTTTGTTTCAGCCGGGCCCGGACCACGTTTGGTTCCGGGGATGACGTTGGCCATCGAGCCCATGGTCAATCTCGGTCACTATGATGTGGTGTCCGAGGACGACGGGTGGACCGTGTCGACCGCGGACAATAGCCTGTCGGCGCACTACGAGCACACCGTGGCCATTACGGAGACAGGCCCGGTGGTGCTGACGGGGGAACCGGAACCCGAGTGAGGTTCCCTGTCCCAGCGGAGAGCGCGGGCCCGAGAGAGAGAGCTTATGCCCAAAGAACAAGCGGTGAAAGTCGAGGGCACCGTCAGGGAGACGCTCCCGAATGCGCAGTTCCGCGTGGAGTTGGAGAACGGCCACGAAGTGCTGGCGCATGTCTCGGGGAAAATCAGAATGTACTACATCCGCATCTTGCTGGGGGATCGGGTGCAGTTGGAGCTCTCGCCTTACGACCTGACGCGCGGGCGGATCACCTACCGGTTCAAGTAATTGTCGTCGGCCGGAGTTGGTTGAGTCGGTTCCTGGCTCGAAAGCCGCGTTGCGCGCGCCCAAGTTACCGAGAAGGATACGAACATGAAGGTTCGCACGTCCGTGAAGAAGATGTGTGACAAATGCAAGATCATCCGGCGTCGCGGAATTGTCCGGGTGCTTTGCGAGAAGCCGAAGCATAAGCAGCGACAGGGCTGAACCGCCTCGGCAGTGACCGACGCACAGGAGGTGCCCCGGAGTGGCCAGAATCGCGGGCGTTGATTTGCCCAAAGAGAAACGCATTGACATCGCGCTGACGTATATTTACGGTCTCGGCCGCGCCAGCAGCCAGAAGATTCTGGGGAAGGTCAAGATCGACCCCGGGACGCGCGTGCAAGACCTCGCCGATACCGACGTAGCGAAGCTGCGCGAAGAGCTCGAGTCGGCCTACACGCTGGAAGGCGACCTCCGCCGCGAACTCACCGCCAATATCAAGCGGCTCATCGAGATCGGGAGCTACCGTGGATTACGCCACCGTCGCGGTCTGCCGGTGCGCGGCCAGCGCACTTCCACCAATGCCGGGACACTGAAAGGGCCGCGGAAGACAGTCGGCATCCGCCGGAA
>CAZTDL010000896.1:0-1788 GCA_964612775.1 uncultured Lentisphaeraceae bacterium | reverse complement strand
GCGTCCGTTGCCAACAACCGGTCTGCCAAACACGCCGATTTCCCCTGACTGCCTCCAGCAGCGCGAGTCCCTCATCCCTCGTATGCGTGAACGGCGTCTCGCCATAGATATCCTTGCCTGACTCTGCCGCAGCAAGACCGATCACGGCATGCGCATGATCAGGCGTTGCCACGACGACCGCATCAATGTCCGGTCGCGCGCACACTTCGCGGTAGTCCTTTATCGAAACGCAATCGCGATGACCATAATGAGCGTCAACACGCGCTTTGGCGACAGACCTCTTCAGGCCATCGACATCGCAAACGGCCCGAACGACCACGTCGTCAAGCCCCAGGAACGCATCCATATTGGCCGTCCCCATCCCGCCGATCCCGATCATTGCCAACGTGATTCGGTTACTCGGAGCCGATTTGCCGAACACGCCTGCAGGCACAATTGTGAGGCCGGAAAAACCGGTCGCGAGTTGGAAAAATTTTCTGCGCGTAACCTTCATGCGGGCAACTCCAGAGCTAGACACATATGCGGCCCTCATTGCGGAAACGCCCAAAACATCACGAGGCGTCATTCTTGGCGAGAGAGCCTTCCGTGCGAACAAGCGGTCCGTTTTATTTCTCACTTCGAAACAGGCTTGTCATCGGCCGTAATGTCTCCCAACGTATACTGTAAACCGTCGAGAATATGCCACAGAATCGCCTTGTTCAGATAAGCGCGCCGATCATGGGCGAACGACGTATAAAACACGCGTCCCTCACCATACGGACGAACCCAGCTCACCGCAAAATCCTTATCCGCGCGTTTTTGATTCTTGACCGCCGCCGTTTTTTCGTCCGACAAATCAAGCGACACCAAAACGCGAACCTTGGCTCGATCATAGAAAGGCGATTTTTGCTGATAAATCTCGTCTCCCGCCTTAAAGTTCTTTCCCTCAAACGACCGGTTCAGCGGATGCGAAGGTTCATCCAGCTTAAAGGCCCATGTACCGCCGCCGCCCCATGGATGCCCATCGAATTGTCCCCCCACCATATCCGCCGCGTCAGGGCTGTCATAGAAGTTGTCTGCGCCGGCATGAATAACACAAAGCCCTCGCCCTCCTTTCACGAACGCGATCAAATTGGGAACCAGGGCAGGATTTTCCTTGGCTTTCAAATGGGTCGTGTTGTTCAAAACAACCGCATCGTATCTGAAAAGGTTAGCCTTGTCGGTCAGCGCCGCATAATCCGTTGTGAAGTCCGCTTGAAACGCACCGGTCTTAGCCGCAATCTCAAGAGCCTTATTCCCGTACACGATACCCTCACCGTGCACATAACCCTCGCATCGGCTAAACACCAAAATTTTGCGCGCTTTGACCGGCTTCGCGTGTAGAGCAGTGCCAATCAGCGATTCCAATTGAGCCGTTCCCTCAGAGGAAACGACGGGCAACGGTTTCAGCGCCACGGGCGGTTTCGGCGCTTGCGGCGTCTGAGCAAAACACGCGATGGCTGGAACCATCAGAACTGCGAAAGCCGCATGGACAGCGTTCTTCATAAATCGACCTTTCTGTAAAAAATCAAAACCCCAAATCATTTAAATACGGGATTTAGAATACACATGTTGCTTTCCGGTGTACATCGAAAAGCAACATGTGCAAGGAAGGAATAACGAGCGTTCTCAGTCTGCCGTGGGTTGCGCGTTTTCGGCATCCTCTTCCAACAAGACGTTCAACGCTTGCAAATATGCGAGAATGCTGCCTTCAATGATATCGGTAGAAATACCCCGTCCATGAAAAACACGCGCACCGTCGCGAACGCG
>CAZTDL010000895.1:0-1790 GCA_964612775.1 uncultured Lentisphaeraceae bacterium | reverse complement strand
TCTGCCGTCGTGCGGTCATGCTCCGGCGTCATGCCGCAACGGCACATCGCCTCCACGCAGAAACGATCAAGTTGCTCGCGGGTGATACGGATACGTGTTGTTGCCATGGATTCAACTTTCTCGGATTTTCGGTTTCGGCAGAGGCACCGCCGTCTGACGGCTGACCGTCTCCAGCGACGCCACGGTCTCCTGATACAGCGGAACGCCGAAGCGCCTCGCCTCGTCTTCGTGCTCGAACTCTTTCTGGCCGGCGAAATACACGCGTTCCGAGCCGACTGCGGGAGGACAAAGCCTCAGATCCCGGAGCATCCTGTCCATGTCCCTGCGGAAATCCGACGGATCACGGAACGCGCCGATCTTGATCGCCCCGAAAAACTGGCTCACCCGCGCCGAGCTTGTGGCGGTGTCAAACACCTGCGGCCCAAAGGGGGCCCCGCACAGCACGCTGCACAGGATATCCACCATGACCGCCAACCCGTAACCCTTGTGCCCGCCCGACTGCTCGCTCTCGCCGCCCAGCGGCTGTATGCCGCCGCCGCGCCGGTGGAGCAGACTGTCGATCAGCGCATGGGCATCCGTCGTGGGCCGGCCGTTCGCGTCAGCGGCCCAGCCCGGCGGCAGAGGTTTGCCCAGCCGGTCGTAGCCTTCGATCTTGCCGCGCGTGCCGACCGTGGTGGACATGTCGAGCACAAAGGCTTTCTCCTCCAGCGCGGGCGCGGCGAACGCCAGCGGATTCGTGCCGAACATCACCTGCCGCCCGAAAGTGGGAAAGCCGAGCGCCGCCGTGTTGGTCGCGGCGATCCCGATCATATCGTGTTCAAGCGCCATCATCGCGTAGTAACCCGCGATCCCGAAATGATTGGAATCCCTGACGCAGCCGAAAGCCGCTCCGGAAGTTTCGGCTTTCGCGATGAGCCGACGCATGGTCTGCACGCTGACGGGAAACCCCATACCGCCGCGTGCGTCGACGACCAGCGAACCGGACGTCTCGGCGACCGTTTCAGGCTTCGCGTCCACCAGCATCAGACCCGTCTTCAGCCCGTTGACATAGCGCCACAGCCGACCGATGCCGTGCGAGGGTATCCCGCGGACATCGGCGGCCAGCAGCACGTGGGCGGACTGCGCGGCGTCCTCTTCGCCCAAGCCGCAGGCGATCAAAACATCGCGGCAGAAACGCTCCAACGCCTGCGCATCGAACCGAAGGAGCGCGGTTTGCGTGTTATTGTCCGATTCCATTTGTTTATCCATAACTTCGTTGTTGGATGTTCGGCGGTTTTCTTGTCTGTGGCGCGAGCGCGACCCCGCGCCGCGCCCCTCGGCGCGAGATCGCGCCGAGGCTACTGACTACCCGTCTGTACGTGCCTGTTTATCTCCTTATTCCCAATCGTTCATTCCGGCCATAAGTGGGCGACGAGTCTTTTCTTTAGTCCTGCCGCACGCCGTTCACGACGTTGGGAACCTTTTCGCCTCGCAACGCCATCGCGGCGATGCCGGCGGCGTCGGTCCGCAACTTCTGAACAGCCTGCGGCGTGGCGGAGGCCACGTGCGGCGTGATGACCACGTTGCTCATTTTCAGCAACGGGCTGTCCGCGTTGAGGGGTTCGGGGTCCGCGACGTCGAGGGCGGCGGCGGAAATCTGTCCGCTCTGCAGCGCCGCCGCCAGCGCGCCGGTATCGACCAGCGTGCCGCGCGAGGCGTTGACAAGGATGACGCCTTTCTTCATTTTCGCGATGGAGTCCGCGTTGATCATGCGGCGCGTCTTTTCCGTGCTCGGGCAGTGAAGCGTGATG
>CAZTDL010000894.1:0-1790 GCA_964612775.1 uncultured Lentisphaeraceae bacterium | reverse complement strand
AACTGAGCCAGGTCTACTTCGCTGGGCTTCTCCACGATCTTGGAGAAGTCGGCGCTCGTGCGTTTACCCTCGATGCAGCCGTTCAGGAACTCGTGATAGTGGCTGGGCCAAGCCGGCAGAACAGGCTTGGGCGGTCTGGGGACGGTCGCATTCTTCGGGATGAAACGCGGCGCGTTGGTATGCGGCAGCAGGAGCCAGCCTTCAGAGCCTGCGACGACAGATCCCTCGTCCGGCAGTTTTTCGAATCCCACCTGCTTGGAGAGCTCTTGGATTTCGGGCGGAGGCAACAGGTTGGCGGTCGAGACGCCCATCTGGCCGTCGTACCAATCCACGGTCAGCGGTTTGCCTCCGGTCTTCGCGTTGCCCGGATAGAGCCATGTGATATGGGCTCCCAAGGGCCATGTATCCTTGAAGCGCGTCGGCGTGTTCTTCCATGAAGCCTGAACCTCGGCCTTAACCGAAAGCGGGGCCGTCAGATCGAGGCCTTTCCATATCGAACTGTGCAGGTGGCAGCCGATGTCGCCGATCCAGCCGGAGCCGAAATCGCGCCAGATTCGCCAGATGAGCGGATGGTAAACGTTCGCCGCATAGGGACGCGCCGGTGCGGTCCCCAGCCAGAGTTCCCAATCGAGGTTGGAGGGAATCGGATCGGCGTGTTGCGGACGAGTGATCTCAATACGCGATACGCCTTTGCGCGTGGAGAACAGATAGATGTGCTCGACGGTGCCGACCACGTTGGCTTGGTGCATGGCGACGGCCATACGGTCCCCCACGCCGGCGGAGTACTGAACACCGAGTTGTGTGACGACCCCCGTTTTCTTCGCGGTGTCGCGCAGCAGCCGGCATTCGGCGATTTCGTGGCAAAGCGGTTTCTGGCAGTAGACGTGTTTGCCGGCGCGCATGGCGTTGACGGCGATGATTGTGTGGTTGTGGTCAGGCACGGCGATGTTGACCGAGTCGATTCTGTCACCCTCGTTGGCCAGCAGTTCGCGCCAGTCGGTATAGGTCCGCGCGCCGGGAAATTCCTTTGCGGTTTTGGCGAGCCGGTCCTTGTCCACGTCACACAGCGCAACGATTTGCGTCCGCGCATGCGTTTTGAAATTGCTGATGTCCGCGGCACCCATGCCGCCCACGCCGATACAGGCGTGGCAAAGCTTGCTGTTGGGGGAGATGCCTCGCGGACGTGCGGTTGTGCATCCGGTGAAGGTGCCTGCGGCTCCGAGTGCCGCGGTTGCCAGAAATGTTCTTCTATTCACGGTTATGCTCTCCCTTTCTGTTTCATGAAGTCGATACAGCCGCGAACGTCGTCGAGCGTGTCGGGCCGGATTTCGGCTTCGACCACGTACCACTCGGTGATGTCCGCTTCACAGGCCTGAAAGGCTTTATCCCAATCGGCGCCATCGGCACCGATCACGCCCGTCGCTTTGGATGCCGCTTTCACATGGACCGCAGGGTTGCGCTTCGGATATTTCTTCAGCCAATAGGCCGGATCTTCGCCGGCCAACATGCAGTGCCCAAGATCCATCTGCTGGCACACGTCCGCGGAGGTGTTGTCGTAGAGGATCTCCCATTTACATGTGCCGTCGAATTTATCGCGGAATTCGTGTTGGTGGTTATGGTAACCGAGCCGCAGGCCCGCCGCCTTGAATCCGGCGGCGGCCGTTGCCATCTGCTCGGCGAATTTTTTCCAGCCGTCGGCTGTTTTTGCGTCGAACCACGGGATAAAGAGATAGGGGGCGCCCAGCTCTTTGGCGAACGTGATGGTTGCGTCGAGATTCTCATTTGATTCG
>CAZTDL010000893.1:0-1795 GCA_964612775.1 uncultured Lentisphaeraceae bacterium | reverse complement strand
CGGACGGCCTCGTCCGCGGTTTTGTGCATCGTTCAGTGGCCTGCGACAGGTTCTCATATTTATGAAGGGAGGAACCGCTGTCGCGGACGAGGCCGTCCGCGCCCCCGGACGCCTGCCAGACTCGCAAAACTTTTGTCTCGATCATACACAACCACAGCGGCAGTCAGTGAAACGGGGATGAGCCCGAAGACGGTGTCGGGGAACTGCAATCTTGACCTGAATCCGCATCCGTGTTAATTATATGACGAATACTAATACTGGGTTTAGCCCGATGGGGGATGAGTTCGTTTTTTTCAGAGAGGATTCGATATGAAGAGACGTGATTTTCTGACGGCTTCGGCCGCGGTCGGGGTCGCCACCGTATGTGGCGTGCAGCGCGCATCGGCGCAGGGGCAAGCAAGCGGAGGAAACGGGATGCCTAAATTGACGGCGCCGGAAAAACCGGCCGAACTGAATCTCTGTCTGCAGTGGGGGGGGCGATCCCCGGCGGCGAGATGAAGCAAAAATTGGATTTTCTGGAAGCGAACGGTTTCGGGGCCGTTGAAATTCCGTCCGGCGATTGGCCGGTCAAAAACGGCGAGGCGATGGTCGAGGCGATGAAGGGGCGTAAGCTGTTCATCGCGACCGCGTGCGGACCGAGTGATTTTTCATATGCGGAAGCCGAGAAGCGTGAAGCGGAGGTGCAGAAGTTTCTGCCGATCATTGAAGCGCTGGGCGCGATGAAATCGGTGGGACTGATTCTGTGTCCCGCGCGCGGTAAAGTTCCGATGGGATTCAAGGAATTGCGCGAGGATTTTACGACCAACACGGGAAAGCGGTTGGCCGAGCACGCGGCGAAGCATGGCACGTCGATCGTGTTGGAGCCGTTACGCCGCAACGAGACGCCCTTTCTGCGTCAAGTTGCGGACGGCGCGCGCATGGCGGCGGATATCGGCACCGGCGCGACGGTGATGGGCGACTTCTGGCATATGCAGTTGGAAGAGACGAGTTTTATGGGGGCTTTCATTTGCGCAGGCAAGTTGCTTTCGCACGTTCATATCGCGGGCCTGAAAGAACGGATCATTCCGGGCGTTCATGCCGAGGCGGACAACTATGTGGACGGAATCAAAGGATTGAAGTTCATTGGCTATCGCGGCGCCGTCAGTTTCGAAGGCGGTTGGCCGAAGAATCCGGCTGATCCCAAGAAAGGCATTCCGCAAGAAGAGAAGACAAAGCTGATTCTCAATATGGTTAAGCTGCTGCGCGAGCAGTGGGAGATGGCGTGATTTTTTAAAACGGGCGGCCGACAGGCCGCCCGTAGAGGTGTAGGGTCGGTCCTTTGTGCCCGGCCGAAATAAAAAGGGAGAGAGAAAAGAATCGTAGAGAGTTCGTCAAGGGATCCTCCGTGTTTGCGGCCATGATGGCGGCTGCGCCGACGATCGTTGTGGGGCAGGGCGCCAAGAAGGTGTTCAAAGTCGGCATGATCGGTGCGGGTGGCCGTTGCAAGGGCGCGTTCGGCAATCTGAAGAGTGCCGCTGCTGCCATTGGGCACGATGTCGAGCTGGTCGCGGTCTGCGACTTTTTTGAAGACAGAGCCAAGGCTGCGGCCAAGCAGTTCAGCGACGATAAAGCCAAGACTTTCTGGGGCGCGAACGGCTACAAGGAGGTTGTCGGCATTCCTGAAATCGAGATCATTGTGACCGCGACACCGCCGGCTTTCCGTCCGATCCACGTTGAAGCGTCGATCAAGGCGGGCAAGCATGTCTTTGCCGAGAAGCCGGTCGCCGTTGATGGGCCAGGCGTGCGCAAATTCATC
>CAZTDL010000892.1:0-1797 GCA_964612775.1 uncultured Lentisphaeraceae bacterium | reverse complement strand
CGGGGGTCGCCGTGGCCGTGAAAAGCAACTATCCGAATTCACACGTGTCGCAAATCCTGCCGACGCTGATCTGTTGCGTGATCGGCGGGCTGTTGGCGGGCTGGGCCGCGCATCACGTGAAACAGGTCGCGCCCGGCTGGAACGAGCCGGAGAAAAAGGAGGAACTATGATCGCGTGGCTCTCCGCTTACAATTCCTCTCTCGGCATGCCGCCCGTGAGCGTGCTTACTTCTGTCTTCGGCGCGTTCGCCGCGACCTTTGCGATCATTCTCTGCTGGCCGAAACTGGTGCGCGATTTCGGCCCCATCGGCGGCTTTATGAGCGCGGCGATCTTGGTCGGCACTTTCTGGCTTCTGAACCACAAACTGCCGGGTTTCGGCATCCATCCCGAGTGCATTCCCGATCCGAACGGAGGCGCCAAGCAGTTCGGGCTGATCTATCAGGCGTATCGGGGCGCTTGTCCGTGGGTGGACATGGGGACCGCCATCGCCTGCGGATTCTGGTTGAACAGTCTGCTGGGCTCGAAAACGGGCGAGCGCTTCACTTTGGCGATAGAAAGCGTGCCGCGCGTACTCGTCGCCGTGGCGGGCGGTGTGATCGGCGGAGCGATCACGGGGTTGATCGGTTGGACGGGCGCCAATCTGTTCGGTTATTGAGAGGGCGTGAAACGATGAGCTATATTCTTGCGCACGATCTAGGCACCAGCGGCAACAAGGCCACGCTTTATTCTGAGGAGGGCGCGCAGGTCGCCAGCGCGACCATCGCGTATCCCTCGCATTTTTTCAACGGCACATGGGCTGAGCAGGAACCCGAGGACTGGTGGCGGGCGGTCTGCGATTCGACGCGCGCCTTGTTGGCACAGGCTTCTGTCTCGCCCGCCGACATCGCGGTTGTCGCGCTGAGCGGTCAAATGATGGGGTGCACGCCGGTCGATAAAAACGGCCGGGCTCTGCGGCCGTCGATCCTCTACTGCGATCAGCGCGCCACGCGCGAGGCCGACGCGCTGCTCGAACGGATTGCGATGCGCGATTTCTACGGCATCTGCGGTCATCGCGTCAGCGCCTCCTACACGCTTGAGAAGCTGATGTGGCTTCGCGAGCACGAACCCGGGATTTTTCGGCAAACCCATAAAACGCTTTGCGCCAAAGACTATATTAACGGCCGTCTGACGGGCGTGATGACGACCGATTTTTCGGACGCTTCCGGCACCAACGCGTTCGATTTGAACAGTTTCTCGTGGTCGGAAAAACTGCTCGATCTGGCAGGGCTCGACGGCTCGCTTTTTCCCAAGGCGGTGGATTCCGCGACGATCATCGGGGAGGTCACGGCTGAGGCTGCCCGCGCGACGGGGTTGGCCGCTGGAACGCCGGTGGCGGCGGGCGGCGGCGACGGCAGCGCGGCGGGTGTGGGTGTGGGCTGTATACGGCCCGGGACGGCCTATAACTGTCTCGGCTCATCGAGCTGGATCGGACTGACGGTCGAGAAGCCGATTGTCGACAACGAGATGCGCACCATGAACTGGGCACACTGCGTGCCGGGTTATCTGCATCCATCCGGAACGATGCAGACGGCCGGTTCCAGTTTCAAGTGGCTGGCCGAACAGTTTTGCGGCGAGGAAAAGACGGCTGCCCGTGTGGCGGGCGATTCCGCTTACGCGCGTATCGACGAGATCATCGTCTCCGTTCCTCCCGGGGCCAACGGTCTGCTTTTTCTGCCCTATCTGCTGGGCGAACGCACGCCGTGGTGGAACCCCGACGCGCGCGGCGCGTTCATCGGATTGAACCTCGCCTCGACGCGT
>CAZTDL010000891.1:0-1798 GCA_964612775.1 uncultured Lentisphaeraceae bacterium | reverse complement strand
TATGACTTTTACCGGGGCGGCGGTCGCGGCGTACACGATCGGGAACAGCGCCCAGCAATTCCTGCTCCAAGCCGACGGCGAGATCCGGCTGACCGATACGGCCGCAAACAGCCAGAAGATCAACGCGAGACTCCAGTTCCCGACAGGAAACTCCGGCATCCGTTTCCGCAACGACAATCCGGGGCAAACGCTGACGTTCGGCAAGGTGATCGGATTTTCCTCAGCAGGCGCCACCAAGTCGCTGTACTTCAACGGCGCAGGCCCGATCACCGTGCAAGGCGACATTGACCGGGATCAAAGCGGCCTCATAATTTACATGAACTCAACGAACACGTTGACGCTGGGCGGCAACGTCAGGCTGACCCAGCTCAATCTCGACGGCACGAACGCCGTCGTGAATCTCGCCTCCGGCACCGCCATGACGTTTTCCAACGGCGGCGGAGCAAACCTCATCGCCAGTCAAGACGCCACCATCAACGGTCCGGGAACGCTCATCCTGAGTCAGAGTACCGGCGACAATCACGCGGACAACGCCGTAGCGACGGATAAGACCCTCACGATCAATGCCCGGCTGACAGGCGCCACGGGGTTTGAGTACTGGCACAGCACCTATCACGGAACCGTTTCGCTCAACGGCATCAACGATTACACCCTCAGTACCGTTTTCAACGCGGCGGGCACGATCCAATGCGCCTTTATCGGCAATAAACTCGTCCCGAGCAATCTGGGCGCGGGCACAAACATCATCCTCAACGCGGTCGGCTGCCGACTGCTTTACACGGGCGCGGGGGAAACGTCCGATCGAATTATCGATGTGCGGAGCGGCGGGATCATCGAGCACGCCGGCACAGGCCCGCTTGTCTTTACATCGCCGATCTCCGCGACGGCAGGAGCCAAAACGCTGGTCCTCAGAAACTTCGCCGCGGCGACAGGCGAATTCAGCGGCCCCATCCGGAATGATCTGGGAACCGTCTCCGTCACGAAAGAGGGTTCCGGAACATGGATACTCTCCGCCGCCAACACTTACAGCGGCACGACGGCCGTCTACGGCGGCACCCTCCTCTTAACCGGCACGTCCGGCGCCGCTGTTTCATCTGCCGCCTATTCGGTCTCCAATGGCGCCACACTGCTGCTTAACAACACCGTTTCAGCCAACAACACCAACCGCCTGTGCGACACCGGCGCGATCACGCTCTTCGGAGGAACCCTCGTCCTCGCGAACGACGGCGGCGCCGCCGATACCTGCGAAAACGCCGGCCCCCTGACAGCCGGATCCGGCACCTGCACGGTTTCCTCACTCCAAGCGCCGGAAGGACAAACCTCGATCTTAAGCTTCAAATCTCTGAGCAGAGACAATGGCGCCACATTAAATTTCGCGGGAACGGGGCTTGGCGAGAGCGACCGAAACCGCATCTTCATTACCGACCAGCCAGAGGGATTAATAGGTGCCTGGGCCACCGTCAACGGCACCCAAACCGCATACTACGACAGCGTGCGCGGCGTCTGTGTCCCGACATGGGCCACGGCCGGCATCGCCGCCCGCGGACCGGACGCCGTCGTCCCCGACGACGCCACCGCCGACGTCCGCATCACCGAACCGGGCATAAGCGGAGCCGTTTTGTTGGCGGGCGATCCGACGAACAGCATCGCCCGTCTCACACAATGCGCAACGACCTCCTCCGTCATCGCCACGGCCTCCAAGACGCTGCGCGCATACGGCATCGGCATCGCGACGGGACAGGAGGCATTGACCCTCGGCGAAAACGTGGGCGACGGCAGGCTCACGCCGCTGACGAAC
>CAZTDL010000890.1:0-1799 GCA_964612775.1 uncultured Lentisphaeraceae bacterium | reverse complement strand
AGAAGCTGATCGGTTCGACAGGTCCGCATTCGGGCTCCAGCTTCGACGGCTTCCGACGGAACGCAAGCGGCTGTTCCGCTTTAACCTTATAGTTTTCGTTTTTCTTCTCGTGACAGCCGAGACAGGTCAGCCGTTCACCGGGATGCACGAACGCGGTCGACCGCATAGACTGGATAGCCATGTTGTTCTGGTCCAGCACCTGAAAAACGAACTGTTTCCCGGCAGGCGCCTCAAAATACGCGCTGCCGTCCGCCTCCAGCGGCACCGTGCCGAGCGGGATGCGCGGCGTGTTCTCCTTGCCGTACCCGATATAGGGCTTGTCCATCCATGGATCAGATTTGAGCACCGCCTGCAGCACGCGCAGCCGCACGGGCGTGCGTCCTTCAGGAAACGGCTGGTCGGAGATCCGCACGTTGACCATGCCGATGGTTGCGCGTTTGTCGGCCTTCGCGAAATCTTCGCCCTGCGCAGTCTGCTGCGGAATGATCGGAGGCTTCGGCCTCGCACGCAACGGTTTTGGGTGCGTCAGGCGGAGGCGCGGATCGTAGGCGATCGGCAGCAGCTCGCGCTCGCACACCAGTTCCTCGTTGCCGAAGCGGTCGAGCAGCACCAAGTCTTCCCAACGGTTGCAGATAAACACGTCTTCGCTCACCGGCCATGCCGTCCCGTACTTGTACTGGCTACGTCCCGGAGATTCGCTTTCCGGGAAAGGCGTGTAGGGGGTGACGCGCCGGAGCTGACTCATGTGGTAGTCGTCGGGCAGACGCAGATCCAACACGCAGAGCGAACCGAACGTCTCGCCGTGGTGCGGCGCGGCCGTGAGAATGTAGCGGTGCGAATTCGGCATCGCGCGGATATGCATCTCCGTCATCGGCAGTCCCGACGGCGCGTCGGCACACCGCAGCTCTCCGTGATTGCCGCACGCGCCATATCGGTGGTCGCCGTGCGTGTTGTCCGCGAAGGTGTGCCAAGGGAAGGGGTAATTGCCGTGCGGCGCGCGCGGGTCCCGTCCGTCCGGAAAACACGTCCAGAACTGACTGCCCAGACAGTCCTCGCGGTCGGTGTAGTCCCAGCGCGTATAGACCAGCATGCCGTTGTTGTCCACGCTCGGCTGCCACTCGCTCGTCTCCTAGTAGGAGATCGGATAGATGTCGCCGCCGTCCGCCTTCATGCTGTGCAGAACAAAGGTCGGCACGCGGTGCCGCGAACCTTCGGTGAAACAGCGGATAAACCCGCCGCGCCGCTCGGAGATGAAAACGATACGGCCGGACGGCAGCTCGGCCGTATCGAAATCGTTCCACGGTCCTTCCGTGAGTTGCGTCAAACGCCCGCTTTCCAGTTCCAGCTTAAAGATTTTCCACGTCGCGCTTTCCGACCACTCCCAGCGATGTTCGGTCGCCCCGCAGTGCGCGAAATAGAGCGTCTTGCCGTCGTAGCTCACCTCCGGCGTGTAGAACGATCCGCTGTCCAACGTCTTCCCTTTGTACGGACCGTTCCCGACGATGCGCCCCTCCAGAAGATTCTTGACCGCAGGCGTCTTCGCACGCCAGCCCTCCAGCGAAAAGAGACCGCCGCCATGGATCGTATTAAACCCGAAACACTGCGTGGCGAAATGACCCCCGGTGCGGTCGGTGTTTTTCATGTTTGTGAGGCGGCATCCGGCATAGCTGGCCCGCGCCAGAAAGGCGAGTTTGTCATAGGCGTTGAGATCGGGATCCGAGAACATCGCGGCCCGCCGCACCGCGCACGCCGCGAAGACATCGTTGGATTGCGCCGCCGCATTCGCCGCCAAACGTTTC
>CAZTDL010000889.1:0-1800 GCA_964612775.1 uncultured Lentisphaeraceae bacterium | reverse complement strand
CATGCCGTCCACCTCGGACCCGCCCTTGCCCGGCGCCACGCCGCCGTCGCGCCCCAGCACGCGTCCCGGGACAATCAGCGGAGCGGCGGCCGCCGCCATGCATCGGCTGAGAAAGCTCCGGCGTCCCATACGATTCGGAATTGCGTTTGTCATGTTCTCTCCCCACATAATTAATTGGGTTCAATGACTGCGGATGAAGCCGATGCAGAACGTCACGTCGTCCATGACGTGGTCGGTGATGTTCTCATACTCGACCGCAACATGTCCCTTGAAGCCTTGTTTCTTGAGCTCCGTCAAGATCCCCGCGATGTTGCCGATGCCTTGGCCGTACGGCACGTCGATGCTCTCCCGCGCGGCTTCCTTCACGTCTTTCAGGTGCACGGACAGTATCCGCCCCTTCAGCAGCCTCGCAGCCGCGACCGCATCCAAGCCGGAGCGGCTGATATGCCCCGTGTCCAGCGAAAATCCCATGCGGGGGTCGCGGTTCGCCATCAGCCCGGACAGATAGACCGGGTCCCAGTTTTTGTACTCCGGCTTCGCGGGGTTCTTCGGATGGTTGTGGAAGCAGAACTGGAGACCGGTCTCCTTCACCAGCTTTTCAACGAGATCGAGTTGTTCCACCGGCGGCTCGCCGGTCAGCCCTCTCAGCCCGAGCTTCTGCGCGAACGCGAACAGCTTATGCGTGTTGGCCTCGGCCTTCGCCTTGTCCCGAAAAACGGCGTTGTTGAAGTAGGCGCTCACCGCTCTCACGCCGGACGCCTGAAGCTTCGCCTTGAGCGCGGCCAGATGCTCTTCGGCGATGTCTTGGTTCAGAATCACTTCGGGATGCTCGGGACTCAGCTTCTGCCACAGAAAAAACTCGATGACATCGCCTCCGCAGGCCTTTGTTCTTTCGATCGCCTCGAAGGCGGTCACATTGCGGAACGAATACGCCGCGATCCCCACGTCAAAGCCTTCCGCGCAAGCGAACGATGCAGCCAATCCGGCCGCGGACAAAATCATGCACGCCCTTGTCATAACCCGTTTCCTTTCTTTTCGGCGCATCCAAGGTGATATTTATTGGAAACGCCCTGCCCCATTAACGGGTCTACTGTACTGTGTCCGTCGTGTTAAATCTTGTAGAATCGAACCGAAAGCTTGTACAATAGCCGCATGATATCACCTGTGCAGTTCCAAAGTAAGTTCCTCGCCCAAATCGGCGATATCGCGCCCTTCCGTCACCTGTTGGACCTCGTGCCGGACGTGGCGTTCTTCATGAAAGACCGCGCCGGACGCTTCGTGATGTACAACCGCCGCTCATGCGAGTTCTTCCAGAAAAACAACGAGCGGGATATCCTCGGCAAAACCGACTACGATTTCTTTGAGAAAGACCGCGCGGAGCTCTACGTTCGGGGTGACCAAGAGGTCATGCGAACAGGCAAACCTATCGTCAACGCGCTTGCCCCGGCCCCCGAAAATTCCGACAAAATGATCCTCTACAGTAAAGTGCCGGTGTTCGACAAGAACCGCCGCGTGATCGGGGTGGCCGGCATTCACCGCATCGTGGACGGCCTGCGCGACACGCCCCAGTGGTATGGGCGTTTCTCAAAAGTCCTCGATCACATTCACAAACACTACGAAGAAGAACTGAACATCGGCACGCTGGCCACGCAAGCGGCGATTTCGCAAAGCCAGCTCGAACGTCGTTTCCGCCAGCTCCTGGGCACATCGCCCGGGGAATATATTCTGCGCGTGCGTGTCAGCGCCAGCCGTGCGCTGCTCGAATCGACGGACCGCACCATCGCCGATATCGCGCTGGCC
>CAZTDL010000888.1:0-1806 GCA_964612775.1 uncultured Lentisphaeraceae bacterium | reverse complement strand
ACCACACCAGAAAACACGAGTACTATACCAGTTCCCGAGAGATAGGATGCGCCCAATTTCATCACGGTTCGGTTGAAGACGCGATGAAAAACGCATAGAAGATCAACAGAACGAGGGAAGGTTAGGGGAATAGGATGTCATTCTTGACTGCGATACGATTCATCTGTTTGGCAAGCGCGGCGTGTTCGGCGGCAGACCTTTTAGCTGACGACGAGTCGCGGTCCGATAACAAGACGCCGGTGACGCATGGTCGGCAAGCCGTTGAGCCTCGTCGGGCGGAGGGTCCCTTCAGAATGATTATCCGCTTATGGGAACATCATCATACGGATGAAAAACTGTTGCGAGAAAGCCTGACGGCGTTTAAGCAGTATCGTGACGCTTGCGATGAAGTGTGGTTTTGCACGAAGCCGAGTGCCGCCCCGCTCGAAGAGCACCGGGAATCGGCGAGGCTGATGGCGAAGGCGGCGGAAGAGATGAGGAAGATCGGCGTGATCCCGAGTTTGCAGATAGGGGCGACCATCGGACATGGCGACGACTTCTCGCTTCACAGCGTTTCTCCGGCGTGGGGAACCGTTGTCGATTCCGACGGCGTTAAAACCCGGCAGTGCAGTTGTCCCCGCCAAGCCGCGTTTCTTGCGCACGTCAAGGCAATGGCCGCGCTTTATGCCGCCTGCAAACCGGCCATGGTGTGGTTGGACGACGACTTGCGGATCGCACGCCATAGCCCGGCCAAGGAGGGCTGTTATTGCTAAACCTGCATTCGCCTTTTTAACCAAGATTTCCAAAGCGTCTGGACGCGCGAATCTTTGGTGAAAGCCATGGCGGACGGAGCGGCGGCGGGCGCGTTGCGTAAACGGTGGGTCGCGTTTGGACAGGCGAGCTTGGCGGGCGTTGCGCGGGCTGCCGCGCAGGGGGTACACGCGGTTTCGCCTGAGACGCGCATGGGACTGCAGCATTATAACGGGCATGCCGATCTGCTGAACGGGTATGATTGGGTGCCGATTTTCCGGGCTTTCGAGGAGGAGACGGGCCGGACCGCAGGTTCGCGGCCGGGAAGCGGATTCTACAATGACCACGAGCCCCGAGGCATGATTGAGAAGGCGTTTGGCATTGCGCGGCAAATCCGGAGGCTGCCTGCTTCCGTTCAGTGCATTGCGCCGGAAGTGGAGGGATATCAACATTGGGCGACAGGGAAATCGGCGCACGGATTGGCTGTCGAGTCCGCGCTCTATCTTTCGATGGGGGCTGACAGTCTGACGTATGCCATCCTGTGCTCTGCGGTCGAACCGATGGCGTGGTATTCATCGGTATATTTGAGTGAACTGGCGGCTTGGCGGCCTTACTATGAGAACTATGTCCGTTTTAACGCCGGGACTCAGCCGGGCGGCATTCTGCCGTTTATGAGCCGTGATCAGGTGACGCGCCCTTTGCGTACGGGTGAAAACATGCGGGCTTGGATGACCGCCAACCCGTGTCAGGCCGCGAGTGAACTTGCCGTGCTGGGGTTACCGTTCTGTCCCGACGGAGAATGGCCCGTAGCGGTTATGCTCGACGCTGCGGCCGTCGACGGTATGACGGACGAGGACGCCAAGAACGTGTTCGCCGGCGGCGTCCTGGCCGATGCCGGTGCGTGGGAGCGGATTGCGCAACGAAAACTGAACGGCGGTTTCAAGGCGGCTGAGATGCCTTTGGGGGTGCGGTCCGTCTGCGGCTTTACGACGCCTGCGGGCGGACGTGTCGCCTGCGTGAGTTACAATACGGCGATTAGTGCCGCGCAACGCCACGAGCTTTTGCGCACGGCGGATT
>CAZTDL010000887.1:0-1806 GCA_964612775.1 uncultured Lentisphaeraceae bacterium | reverse complement strand
CGTCACGCGTCCCCGCGGACCTATTCGGAAGGCGGCACAGCCAACCGCATTTCGCTCGACGCCGTCTTTTACACCTATTACAAGAACGCCTTATTCCGCCACGCCATTCCCTTGTCATATATCTCCTTCGATAACCCCGAAACGCTCGGCGACTTATTGGACAACCAGCTCCAAAAAATTAAAAACGCAGAACTCCATGACAAAATTCTGGCCTCGATCCAGAACCCCGCCACCGAAGTTCCTGCGGCGTGGAGTTATCTCCTGCTCGCCGAGCGGATCGAAACGGAGTGGGTCGCCACACTGCCCAAGACCTATATCGAAAATGCAAGCGACGGATCGGAAACCGTTTCATCGGGCGAGATCGAAGCATTCGCGCTTCCCGACAAACTCGCCATGGCGGTCAGAATTTACAGCGAGGCGGATTGGGCCGCCTATCAATCTTTGAAAAATGACAACTCCGACGAGGCCGCGCTAAAAAAACGGCGTCTGGGTTCGTTTTATTCCAAACTGATTTCGTTCCCCGCAAAAGGAGGTTCGCGCCTGCCATGACCCCCTCCACGCCTAACGCCTCCATTCTTACGCCGAACTCGCGTTGCGGCGCAACCCTGCTTGTCACGCTCGGCATTCTAACCGTCCTCAGCGTGTTGGTCGTTTCCTTTCTTGTCAGTTCACGGCTCCAGCGCCAAACGACCGCCAGTCGGCAATACCGCTTTGCAGCCCGCAACCACATCGATGAAGGACTTCACCTCGCCATGAAACTGGTCGAAGAATCCCTCACGTATCCGAACTACACCGGTTCTGACGAAAAAATCGGTTCGGGCGAATATCTCACCACCCAACGGCTCGTGCCGGTCGGTCACTGGTTTTCAGACAAGTTTGTCAGGACAAACGACTTCTCCGACGACATTGCTTTTCAGGGACGCGACGTCCTCACTTCCCCAGCGTCATCCAATAGTCCGACCGTCAATCTGCTTTCCGCCAAAGTGCTGAGCCTAATTCCTCCTGTACTGACAAACGGGCTCCAACTTTCATCGGATAAGACACCCGTATTCCGCAGCGGCTGGCAAAGTCTCGAATTCACGGAGGGCACCTCGCTTTCCGATCAATTACGATCCACTCAGGCACGCATCGCCTTCGCGGTTTTCAACTGTTCCGGCCTTCTCGATGCAAACTATTATATCAGCGGCCCCACCACCCAGAAACTTCCTCGCGTCTGCTTCAGCCAAGCCGATGTCACAAATTGGCTGACCAAAGCCAGAAGCGGTCAATCCGATTATTTTACAGCCCTTGAAGACGTCCTTGATCTGGATGATCCAAATGCGTCACCTTTCTTCCACCTGTCCTACGATCCAAACCCGGACATTTATCCGCTGCACTACGACTGTTACGAAACCTGTCCCACATTAGGAACCTTCGCGTTCGGCTCCGGACCGGTCATCGATTTCAACGCGCCGTTATTCGGTCAAATCCTCACGCAACTTCCAAAATTGGCCAGCGGCCAAAACAATCTCCAAGACAAGGTGTGTTGCTGGAAATTCAACATCAACAGCCTCACAAACCATTTGAGACTCGGCACCGTGTCAACAGACACGGCAACCCCTTGGTATAACGACGCCAATTTCAAAACAAGATGGCTCGCTCCCGTTTCCGAACTCACCCGCATGATGACGCACGAAGAACCCACTACAACGCTTCACCGCTTGCCCAGTGATTTCGCTTTAGCTTGGTCAATCGCCAATTACATCGACGAAGACAGCATCCCGCAAATCTCAACTTTTTCAAAAGACACCGATACGGGATTTCAGC
>CAZTDL010000886.1:0-1808 GCA_964612775.1 uncultured Lentisphaeraceae bacterium | reverse complement strand
TCCGCCACCTCGTCACGGATCTGGCTATTGGGCGTTTCCAGTTCATGTTGTCTTATGTCGTCGGCCTTGTCGTCTATATCTTCGTCCATGTGGCGATTCGCGGGCTGATCCGCGTCCTCGCCCAACGCCGCACGAGCCTGTGAGGTCTGCGGTTCGCCTGGGTCTTCAGGCCCAGGCTTCCGGTCGAGACCCCACTACGAAACCCGATACTTAGAGAGATCCGATCAAGAGACAGCCTCTTGTACCGGGGGTCACGCGAGACTGGTCGTGGGCGCCTCCTGGAGGATCTGAAGGGTATCGGCGATGGTTTCGCCTGCCACGAGCGGCTGCAGATCGCCGTCTACGCCGCAGAGTAGCACCGTGATGTTGTCTCGCCCTCCGCGTCGTTTCGCGAGCTCTATGAGGCTCGCACCCGCGGCGTCCAAACGGGGTGCGTCCAAGATCACCTGCCGCATCTCCTCAGCCGTCACCTCGTTCGATAGGCCATCTGAACAGAGCAGGAGGCAATCGCGTCGACGGAGCTCGAGCCGCCCTAATGCGACCGACAGGTCCGGCTTCTGACCCATGGCCTGCATTATGACGTTCTGTAGCAGCGAGGTCGCGGCTTCCTCCGGAGTCAGCGTGCCCGAATCAATGAGGAACTGGACGTAGCTTTGATCGCGTGTCACCTGTAGCAGGTTGCCGCTACGCAAGATGTAGGCCCGCGAATCGCCGACCTCGGCGATGTCTACGGCGGTGCCCCGGAGATGCAGTGCGGTGAGCGTGGCACCCATGCCTGAACGCCCCTGATGGTGCGCTGCGGACCACACCTCGTGGTTCGCCTGTTCTGTCGCCTGTTCGATAAGCGATTTTCTTGGACCGTCGCTCGATTGCATCGTCATCGAGCGCCCCATGGACTTGATGACCATCGCGCTCGCAACCTCGCCGGCGTTCGCTCCTCCCATGCCGTCCGACACGGCGAGCAGTACTCCTTGTTCGCCTACCTCGAAGCGGAAGATCGTCTGCTCTTTGATGGTAGAGCCGCTCGTCAGATCAACGATCGCGAAAGCGTCTTCGTTGGTTTCTCGTACCAGGCCGATGTCGGTTTGTCCGTAGACTGTCAGATTCAACATGATACCGTGCTTCGCAAGATTCGGGCCGGTCATCTCGGAGCAGCTCCTGAAGAGTATCCCGCTCGGGCCAGACCGACTCATCAGGAGTTCCGAAGAGACACGAGTTTCTTTGGTGATCGTAGCCCAAGAACTAGGTGGCCTGCGCGTCGAAATGAATGGTGTATGACAGGCCCAGCCGTCTGCTGCTTTGCCCCACTCAGAGCCGATCAGAAGCTCCGAGAGTCCGCCGCACCCCTTTTTACCCAAGGGACCCGGTGACGAAGTAGCGCGGCGAAGAGCCTTTCGGAAATCCGGGGGTCACAAAGTGCAGCCTATCCTTACCACCGGCTGCATCAAGATGGTGGTTCATCAATCAACATGATGAAGTCGTCCTGATAGCGTTCACGAATAGTGACGGCGACCTGTTCACGAAAAATGAGGGAAGAGGATGGCGTGCAGCGGGAGGTCACCTCTGGAAGAGCGTCGGAGGTAACCGCAAGGAGCAAGCAGCGAAGATCCCAGTGGGCCGGGACGGTTAGGAAGGAAACCTCCGACCACCATTTCGGTCAGTTGGCGGACAGTCAGGTCATCTGGTAGAGAAAAGGTGTTTCGCAAGAGGGCTGGGGTTCGGCGTTATGGCTTCCGGTGGAAGCCGGCAGGTCAATCGCGATGGAACCTTCCGGGTCACGGAGCCGACAGCACCATCATGATCTCACA
>CAZTDL010000885.1:0-1821 GCA_964612775.1 uncultured Lentisphaeraceae bacterium | reverse complement strand
GAGACGTTGCACGGCATAGATTTCCGCCGTGCTCTTGTACTCGAATTTGACGGTGCCGTCCTTGCCGACCTCTTTCACGCCATGACCGGTGGAAAAGAGGATTGAACCGCCGGGAAGAATCCAGAGATCGTTGCAGTTCGGCGCTTTTTGCTCCCAACTGATCGAGCCGTCGGCTTCGACAACACAGACTTTGCCGCCGGTGTAGTCACCGACCGCGAATCGCTTGCCCTTCATGAACGATGTATCCTCCGCCGAAACGGCGGACGCGAGTAGTAGACCGACGCCTAAGACGTATGTGAGACGATGCATGGTATCCTCCCTTTTTTAAATAATGGGACAAAGGATACACCTGAATCGCCTTTGGCGAAAGCGGATTTCTTGCGCAGAGATGGTCATTAGAACCGAACTTCGACCTTCGTGCCTGTTTTCGTCAGCTTGGCCGGAAGGGTCTTGCCGACGCCGTTGTGAGTGACGGTGATCTCGTAATCGCCCATGAAGCCGCGCGTGCGGGCCGTGCCGTCCGCCGCCGTTTCGAGCTTGGCGTTCGTCCACCACGTCTTGGTTATGAGATCAAGCCAAACGCGTCCCGCGGGAGTGATGGACCAGTCGCTGCGATAGTAGGCGGCGTTAGGACGCCAATGGGACTTTTCCCAGAAGCCCCAGGTCAGCACCGCGACGACCGAGGGGTGACTGAAGACGGTGATCAGGAAATCGCGGGTGAAATCCGCTTGCAGCTGTTCGTCCGTCGTGTCGATGTCATGCTCGGTGATCGTGATGTCGAGTCCGAGTGCGGCATAGCGGTCGAGGATCATAAGCATGCGTTCGGGCGGGGTCGGCGTTCCTCCAAAGTGCGACTGCATGCCGAGGCCGGAAATCGGCGCGCCGCCGTCTTTGAGGAAACGCAGCGTTTTTTCGAAATGGTCCTGATGCGCCTTGTCCTGTCCATTGGCGGAGAGAATCGCGTAGTCATTCAGATAGAGTTGAACGTCCGGATCGAACTGCCTTGCGAGTTTGAACCACGCGATCATCTCGTCGTTGCCCAGAAGGTCCATCACGTCGTGATTGGTGTAAGGCTCGTTGATGACGTCCCAATCAATAAGTCGTCCTTTCAGGGTTGACACTTCGTCCGAGATGTGGCGGTTGATGCGTTGACGCAGCTTTTCGGGATCGTTTTTGAGTGCCTGCAGATCTTTGGGCAATAGTCGCCATGAGGGCCAGATCAGGTTGTGGCCGCGGACTTCGATGTTGCGCGCCCGAAGCCATTCGGTGGCCTTGATGATATTTTCGTGACTGGCCGGGTTGTCCCATTTCGGCCACTTGAGGTCGTTTGCGAATACGACGCGCGTGTAATCGTTCTCGACAACCGAGCGATATTTTTCGCCGTCTTCGTCCTGCCGGAGGAGGTCACCGACGGTGACGGCCGAACCCCAGCCGAAAGCGTGGCGCTTCATGTCGATCGACACCTTCGCGCCGGACAGCGGTTTTCCCGTCGCGTCCGTCACGCTTACCGTTAAATCGGCTTTGCGGATCTGATCGATGCGTGCCGCCGCGACCGCGCGCCACGACGCATCGGGTGACTGACCGGCGTAAGTGGACTTTGTGCGAGGCAGTCGGCGCATGTCGTAACTTTTGCCGAAGGCGTAGACCTCGAAGTCGGCAATTTCGACGGTTTGCGCAAGAACGCCCAAGTGAAATCCCGCCCCGGCTTTGCCTTCTTCATAGGCGTCGAGCGACTTGAAGGGCAGGAAGTACTCTTTCCATTCGCGGCTGAAATCCAATCCCGCGTTGAGCGATTTCTCGTGAGGCGGATCTGCCTTTTCG
>CAZTDL010000884.1:0-1824 GCA_964612775.1 uncultured Lentisphaeraceae bacterium | reverse complement strand
CCGAATGCCGACGGATGCGAACGTCGCCGTCGTGTCGCCTGAACAGATGCGATAAAAGTTCTTCGAGATGCGGACCTGACTCACTCCCGTCGCTATTGCGATTACCAATGCATGCGCAAAAAGTCGAAAAAAGATACGCAAAACACATATCGACAAACGGGGAAAGGCGTTTATATTAAATCTCGCTGGCAAGGGTGCAAATGAGAGCGGAAGCTGAAGGATAATAACATGAAACGAGAGGCTCTAAGGCTGTTTTTCTTGACATGGGGTTTCACGGGATATCTTTGGGGCGAAACGCCTCTCGTCGTCGGCGTGGACGATTTTGAATACGTGGGATCGAATACCGATCTCACGCTGTCGGCTCCGGTTTTGGTTGAGGGAACGTTGCGTAAAGTAGGGAATGGGAATCTGGATCTCCCGCAGTCGGAAATCTCTTCGCTCGCGGGGACGATCACCGTCTGCGACGGCGGGCTGAACGTTCCGGACGACGGCACCTACATATGGGCGGACAAACCGGCGGACATTCTGCAGAAGGCGGCTTTCTGGGTGGACGCCTGCACCAATTTGGTGACGTTCATCTCCAACGACACGGTTTGCGTCAGGCAGTGGCTGGATGCGCGCGAACCGAATCCGGAGGGTCCTTATCGGTACTATCGCGCCGTCAGCCAAAACACCTTCACCAACGAATTCCCGGTGCGGATGGCGAGCGGAGCGGGTGCGGACGGCGCGTTACCGTATGTCTGGTTCGGAAACTATCACAGCGGACGGTGGATGGCCTGGCAGAACGCCGCGTCCAACGCGGTGGAGATCTCGAACATCCAGAACGTCTTTATCGTTCACGGTGCGTTCACCTCCTACGGGACCATCCTGGGCGGCAGCGCGGCGGATTTTCTTGCCGGAACGACGGGCGGAACCGGTCTGGGCGGACCGATCTGGTATGCACAGAGCCATACGATGATGATGGCCACCAAAACGGGGCGCACCTTTCTCGACCGGCGGCGTGTCGATGGAATGACGGTTTATCCCAAGCAGGCCTACCAGTTGCTGGAAGTCGCCGGCGGCGAAGGCGGAACGTCCAAGGCGGGTAACTTTTTCAACGAGCGCAATCTTTGGGCCGGCTTCGATTACCGCGTGGGCGGCGATCGGCTCTGCGAGGTTTTGATCTACACCAACCGCTTATCCGAAGTCGAACGGTTGCAGGTGGAACAGTACTTGTGGCAAAAATGGATGTCGGCCGCGCGGGATACGCCCCGTTTTTCTTTGGTTGAGGGAGCGTCCCTGTCGGCAGAGGCCGCGGCCGGTGTTGTCCAATCGTTCGAACTGTCGGGCGACGGCGACGCGGTCAAGGAGGGCGCGGGTACGTTTCGGACCGTTCTCACCACCAACACGCCGTCGTTCAACGGCGCGGTCACGCTCGCTTCCGGCATGATCGACGCGCGTGTGCCGTTCGCGTTGCGGCCCGTGGGCGGCGTCGCCTATGCGAGCCTGTCGAATGTGCTGACCGCGGTGTCGACCAACGCGGGGCAGATCGTGAAAACGGGTGGCGGCGAACTCGTCCTGCGCCGCGTCCCCGACGGGGTCGGTCGGGTGGTTGCTGCGGAAGGCATTCTGCAGTTCGCGCAGCCGCTCGAGGCCGGGGCGTGTCCGACCAATCCCGTCGGCGTCATTCCGAACAGCCGGTTTGAGGACTACGTCTTCAGCGGGAACACGGCGTCCATTTCGCAGACGGGCACCGCGGGATGGACCTCCGATGCGAACGGCCGCGTGTGGCTTTTCAAGGATAACGTCCAGCGCGGCATTGAGCACCTGCGGCAGGGCGGTGTT
>CAZTDL010000883.1:0-1824 GCA_964612775.1 uncultured Lentisphaeraceae bacterium | reverse complement strand
CTTCTGCACAGTCTCCTTCCAGGCCGCGACCTGTTTCCCGTAGCCGGCCATAGCCTTATCTTTGTCCCATGGCTTTGCGGTCCGCGCAGCCCATTGATCCATGATCGGCTTAAACGCCGGCACCGCCGTAAACGCCTCGGCGCTGATCCATGCCTCAATCGGCGTACCGCCCCAAGACGAGTTGATTAAGCCGACCGGCACGTCGAGTTTCCGTTGGAGTTCGCGCCCCATGAAATAGGCGGTAGCCGAAAAGCCCCCGACCGTGTTGGAGGCACAGACAATCCACTGTCCCTGACATTCGGTCTTGGGTTCTGTGCCGACCACACGCTCCACGGTAAACATGCGGATCGTCGGAAAATTGGCGGCGGCCCGCTCCTTTTCGTAATCGTTGCAGCGATTGACGGTCATCGCCATATTCGACTGGCCGGACCCCAACCACACTTCCCCGGCCAAAATATCCCGCACGGTGATCGTGTTCTTGCCTTGGACCGTCAGCGTCAGGGTGTTGCCGGTCTGGAGCGCATCGAACGTCACACGCCACATGCCCGTCGCTCCGCCTTTAATGCTGCGGGTCTGTCCCGCAAGCGACACGGTCACGTCCTCGCCGGGATCGGCCCAACCCCACACGGGCAGGGGCACGCCCTGCTGCAAAACAGCGTGATCGGAAAAAACGGAAGGCAGACGGACATTTGCCCTTGCCGTCTGAATCAAACCGATAGCCATTCCGAGACCGAAACGGACCAGAAACGTTTTCGCGGATGTGCGCATATGCGTATTTCCTTTTGTCGGAATCCAAACGAGATCAGTTACCCCGTCCAAACCATTTTCGTTTTTAGTATAGTCTGCCGGTTCTCCGACGTTCAACAAGATTCGCTACGGGAGCGAGATCGCAACCGCGCGGCACATTCCCGGACGACGGCTTCTTGCGCCTAGAAAGGACAGGCCCGCCATCGCCGATTTCAGACCAACGTCTGCATGAATGCCTGAAAGTCATTGGTCAGCGGCGCCTGAATACGACAGGGCAGGTTCTTTTCCGGATGCCGGAAATGAGCCTCGTAAGCGTGTAGGAAGTGACGCGGACAGGCGTTGACGGGCCGAGCCCCGTAGAGCGTATCATTAACGATCGGCATGCCGCCGAGCGCGAGCTGACAGCGGATCTGGTGCGTCACTCCCGTATGAATCGTCACTTCCAATAACGTATAAGACCCGAACAGTTCCAGCGGCCGATAGAAGGTCTCGGCACGCAAACGCCGATCCGGCACCGCCAACGAACGAGCGTCCACCATCTTGCAGCAAGCGTGATTGGGAAGATGCGCCAACTCATGCTCCAAGTGTCCGGCGATGGCCACATGGCCTTCGACCAGCGCGAGATAAATCTTTTGTACCGCTTGGGCGTCGAACTGCGCGCGGAGCGCCTCAAAGGCGCCTTGCGTGCGCGCCGCGAGCACGAGTCCGGACGTGCCGGTATCGATGCGATGCAACGCGCCGGCCATTAGCGGCCGGTCGCCCAGTAAGGCGAGTTTGGGATACAGCGCCACGAGTCCGTTCATCAGCGTGCCGGTCTCCTCACACGTCAACGGATGCACCGGTATGCCCGCCGGCTTATTGACAGCGAGCAGATAATCGTCCTCGAAGACGATCTGCACCGCCACGGAAGGATCTGGACGCACGCGATTATCGCACGTCTCTTTCAGCGAAAGCACGTCGACGGTTTCGCCCGCAAACAGCTTGGTCCCCTTCAAACAGGGACGGCCGCCCACAACAACTTGGGCCGCCTCCACCGCCTGACGGCAAAAAGCGCGGCTGGAGGTCGGGAAACGGGCA
>CAZTDL010000882.1:0-1830 GCA_964612775.1 uncultured Lentisphaeraceae bacterium | reverse complement strand
GGTGATATTGTTTTCAACAGTGAAGCCGGTATTGATGACGAGGCGCGTGGCCGAGGGAGTGACTGTGACCGTATTTTTGCCGAAGGCGGAACTGCCGTTAGCCGTCAAGGTTCCCCCGCCGCCGAGGGAGGTGCCTCCGCCGTAGGTATTGGTGCCGGACAGGGTGAGCATGCCGCCGTTCACCGTCAGCGCAAGGTTGGTGCCGCAGAGGGTTCCGGTGTAACCGTTGATGCCTGTGATGGTCAGTGTCGAAAGGTTGGCCGCGCTATTCGTTACGGTGGCCAGATAAGAACCGCCTTGCGTAACGCCGACGAGGGTTTGGCTGTAACCCGCCAGATCTAAAGTCGGCTTATTAAGCGTGCCGGAACCGCCGATGATCAATCCGGCATTGGTCGCGATGCCGTTGTCGGCACCCAGTTGGACCGTTCCTTCGGAGAACGTTATACTGGGGTATGAACCGCCGCCGCACAGGGCAACCGGTCCCCTGCGAATCGAAATGGAGAGCGATGAAACGATCTTGTCCCAGCAGGTTAACAAGCCCGACCCTGTGTTGTTTCCCAAAACGGGGGAGATCGTTGAGTTGACCGTGATGGTGCCGTTGCTGAGCATGGCGGTGCTGCCCGCGTTGATCGTTTCGATCGCCGCGTGCCCGGGGGTGGCGTAGAGGCCCCCTGCGACGGTGATGTCGTTGGTGATCATCACGCCTGAGCCGAGACGCAAGCTAAGGGCGCTGGTGTTGAGCGTCACCGTCCCGGGGCCGAGTGCGTTACTGTTGTTCGCCTGCAAAACGCCGCCACTGAGCGTAGTCCCTCCGCTATAGGTGTTCGCGCCGGAGAGCAGCAGCGTCCCTGAACCGTTTTTTGTGAGTCCCGCGGGGCCATCGATGACCGAGGAGATGGTGGCCGTGATAGGCGATTCCGCTGAGATCGTTGGCGTCGTTCCGGAGAGCGTCAGCGTGTTGTTTTGAATGGAGTATCCTGTGGTGTTGAAGACCAGGTTATGCGCCATAACGCCAGCGGCATCTATGCTGGCCGTGCCGGCGGTCCCCTCGAATATCGCGTCATTCCCGCTGGCCCACACCGAACTGTATGGGCCGAGAGAGGTTGCGGACCACGCCGCCGTCATCCCATTGTCCCAAGTGAAACTTCCTGCGGCGTATTGTGTTCCGGCCTGCGCGACAGCGCCGACCCATGCGAAAGCCGCGAGCGCCCCGCCGACCCGCTTTCCGAAGTGATTCGTCTGTCTCCGCCTGTTCATGTCTCGTTCCTTCCGGGTCATGTCGGTGGCATCAGTGAAAGTTTTGTAACGCGTTTTGTTATTCCGCAATGATCGGCAGGCCATGCCACCTTTTGAAAGCGTTTCAACAGTAGCAAACCTTTAAGCTTTTTCCAATCCCGGCGCAGGCGCATCGGCGTGATTTTCCTGCCCAAGGTTTCGGGCGTATAATTCCGTCGCGCCGCGTATTTTCTTGAACCGTGCTGATTTTCATTCCCCATACGTTTCCTGTTTTTAGTAATCTTGAATACGATTTCAGTTGGATCGGACGATCCGTATTCATCGGCATGATCGGTCGGCGGTCAGCGTTGATGGGTTCAACTCGCATTGAGCAGGGAGAAAAGCCATGCAGATTTGCCGTTTGTCCGCGTTCGTCTTCTGTTTCCCGTTGTGCCTTCATTCGTTTGCCGCCGAAACGCAACAGCGGCTGAACATCCTGTTTGTCTTTGCGGATGACTGGGGGCGTTATGCAGGCGCGTATGCGGCGGTCGACAAAGTGCCGTCTTTCAACGACGTGATTAAAACGCCGCATGTGGACCGCGTGGCGCGGGACGG
>CAZTDL010000881.1:0-1832 GCA_964612775.1 uncultured Lentisphaeraceae bacterium | reverse complement strand
ATATACCGTTGCTTTATGCCGCCGCCTCCGAGTTTGTAGTAGTATTTTCACTGTCATCCCATAGACGGCGGAATCTGAACGATTCGTGCCGTATTTCCTAACGTTTCCGCCCTGCTGTTACGTTCCGCCTTGCATGATTGTCTCATACCTTATTCGCTGGGCCGGTTTCCTGCGTTGTGGCTGTCCCATAGGAAAATCGGATGGGGCTCCAAAACCGGGCAAATAGGCGTGCTGCGGGCATGCGAGCATTCGAAATGACCCACCGGCTGTCCCATAGCCGAGCAAGAAATCAACGATGTTGAACCTGTGCCAGAGTCCCGCACGGATCAGTGTAAAAAGTCGTGTGAAGCTGTGGCCCCAGCGGCTCAGATGGGCAAGGAACCGCACCAGCAGGTGGGTCAGCAGTGCGGTCCATATCTGCCACTGGACAGCCTTCTTGTTGTGGCCGACGAAATCCACCAACTGCACCGTCTGCTTGATCTCCTTGAAAAACACTTCGATCTCCCACCTTGCCCGATACAATTCGGCTACGGTCCAGGCGCTCCACTCCAGGTTGTTGGTGACAAAGGTCATCGCGACGTCCTCGCCGTCCACCTCGATGACCGCCTCGACCAGTCGCAGAAGTTTGGGGTAGCGCGCCTTTGTGCGCACCCCCGTCAGTTCAATAATATCGTCGCGCAGAACACTGCCGTGCGATGTCGTGTTGAGTTTCTTAACCGTCCGGTACTGCATGTTGTCCTTCGCCCGCGAGACCCAGAAGACGCCCCGTTCGTCCAGGTCGTTCAGGTGCACAAAGTCCAGATAAGCCTTGTCAAACAACACAATCTCACCGTCTTGCAGGACGGCGCACACCTCCCAGGCCTTCTTGCTGTCGTGGAACTTCGCCGTGTCCACTACCGCATAGCGCGGCAACATCGTGTGCAGATTCAGGTTCATGTGGCACTTGGCCGCCGCCTTTCTGCGCCGATGCTTGGCCCAGTCCATGCAGTTGGCAACCAGTTGTATCGTGGTCGAATCCACGGCGTGGATCGCCGTGCTGAACCTGCGCAAGTAACCGCTGCGGATCCGCCGCGCACCGAACGACGGCGTCACGGTGGGCAAATACTCGATCATCCGCCAATAAAGGGCCTCGGCCATCCGTGGGTCGCGTGTGCGGTTCGCATTCGAAAACGTGTTGCGCTTCGGCGGCGTCGCACCACGTATCGCCCGCAACCCCGAACTGTTCAGTTCCAATCCGTCGCAGATGTCGTTCAGACCAACGGCGTGCGTCAGTTGCCCATAGATGTGCGCGGTCACGTGGCTCCATGCCGAGAACTTGCGCACATCGATGTCGTACTCCCTCGCCAGCTTCGGCACCATGTGACTCGGAATTAACTCGCACGTCTGACGCACCAATGTCATCTTACCTCTCGTCGACTTCGCAGGCATTGCACCCTCCTTGCTTGGTCATTCGATCAAGAAGAGTGTCGCCTGCGAGTCGACTTATTCAAAGAATCTTTTCCCGCCTATGGGATGACAGTGGGACTAGATTTCAATCCGTCAGGCGATTCGGGGTGCGTGTGCAGGATGGAATGATATGGAAAACGGTTTCCTGGAAATCGTTTACAGAACAAGTGAAGCTACTTGAGGAAACGGACGCGTTTCTGGACGATCTTTTCACTATTCTGGCCTGTTGGCGAAAATATCAAGGTGTGGCTGATGCCAGAACCCAGTTTGAAGAGTATGCATCGTCAAAACGCATATCAGTCTATCGAACAAAACGATGGGTAAAGGAATTGGATGCCTTCATTGGCAGATATAAAGAATACTGGGTCAATCGCGGCAAGTATGTT
>CAZTDL010000880.1:0-1836 GCA_964612775.1 uncultured Lentisphaeraceae bacterium | reverse complement strand
GCTGGATGCGGTGATCATCGCCACGCCCAACCACCATCATGCGCCGCCGGCTCTGCTGGCGATCCGGCGCGGCATCCACGTGTACGTCGAGAAGCCGCTGGCGCATACCATCGCCGAGGTGCGGCTGATCACGGAGGAAGCGCGGCGCTGCGGCGTGATCACCCAGATGGGCAACCAGGGCCAGTCGAGCGAGGGCAGTCGCCTGCTGTGCGAATATGTCGCGGCCGGCGCGCTCGGCCAGGTGCGGGAGGTCTACTGCTGGACGGACCGCGCGAACGGGTATCCCGCCGACTTCGTGCGTCCGCCTGCCCGTCCGGTGCCGGAGGGCCTCGATTGGGATCTGTGGGTCGGTCCTGCGCCGTTCCGCGACTACTACGAGGGCCTGCACCCGCACGACTGGCATTCGTGGTGCGATTTTGGCAACGGCTCGATCGGCAACATGGGCTGCCATATCCTCAACCACGCCTATCGCGCGCTGAATCTCGCGAAGCCCGCGGCCGTCGAGCTGGAGGAGGTCAACGGCGGCAACGGCGACTTCTGGCCCGTCGGCACGCGCATCCGCTGGGACTTCCCCGCCCGCGGGAACATGGCTCCCGTCAGGCTCTTTTGGTGCGACGGGCTCGCGAAAGGGAAGCCGTTCAATAAACAGACGGTGGACGGGACTTATAAGCACGTGGCGCGCGACGCGTGGAACCTTCCGCCGATCCGCGCCGAGCTGGAGAAGCGCTACGACCGCGAGTTGCCCGAAGAGGGTTCGCTGCTCATCGGCGACAAGGGCGTCATGGTCATGGGCCGGCACGGGGACGGCTGCCGCATGATTCCGGAGGAGGCGCACCGCGCTTTTCCGAAGCCCGCCAAGACGTTGCCGCGCGTGAAGGGTACGCATCAGGAGGACTTCTTCCGCGCGTGCCGGGGCGGCGCGCCGGCCAGCTCGAATTTTGACCACGCGGGGCCGCTGGCCGAACTTGTTCTGCTCGGGAACCTTGCGGTTCACGCAGGCGAGGGCCGCCGCGTCGAGTGGGACGGCACCGCGATGCGCTGCACCAATCGGCCGGAGTTGAACCGGTATGTGAAAACCATGCGCAGGGAGGGGTGGCGGATTTGATGTGTCTGGAGCCGTAAGGTCGGCGGATAGCCGACCCGACGCCTGCTTCACGCTGCGGAACACGCCCGCGATGAAGCAGGCGCTTGGCGAAAAAGGCGTTCCCGTCACACGGTTCTTTTTTTGAACGGGCGCACCGTTTGTTGGCCGGAACTTCGAGAGACCTGGTTTGAGGGGAGAAACGTGACACAATGGCTGAACGAAAGAAGACGTTTATTGACGTTCAGATGCCATGCTTCCTGCACAAGTGAGAAAAGCGTGGCGGTGGGACGGTGCCTAAAAGCCGGCGGGTTGTGCTTGCGCTCATCGCGAAGTTGAGGGCGCATCAGTCTTTTCGTCCGGTTTGAGGACATTCTGTTTTGAAAGTGCTGTTCTCGCGCAACGTTGAACGCCGAAACGGGGAAGTTCGCGGAGAAAACGGCATCCTCACCGTCCGCACCGAAAGATGAGCGTCTAATGTCTAAAGACCGCTCGCAGGACAACTGAAGCGTATGCGTGTCCGCAACAGGATCGCAATCTGCACAAGACATATCCCGCGATTGTCTGTTGACCGCAAAAAGCGTAAAGTGTCGTCATATTCAATTATGTGCCGCTGAATGGCGGCGCGACCATACACGCGGGGGGGGATGACCATGATGAAATATCGGGGAACGGTTTGTTGCGTCCTTTCAGTCTTCACGCTGGCCGCTTTCGCGGCAAAGCCGGACGGCGGAGCAATCAATGGCGGTGCGCGG
>CAZTDL010000879.1:0-1836 GCA_964612775.1 uncultured Lentisphaeraceae bacterium | reverse complement strand
GGATGACGTAGGTCTATGATGACCAAGGGCGTCGGATTGCTGTGACCGTGTTGGAAGTGGGCCCTTGTCCGATTGTTCAGGTTAAATCGCCTGACACGGACGGATACCGCGCAGTGCAGCTCGGCTTCGATGAGCAGAAACCGTCCCGCCTGGCAAAGGCGGAGGTGAAGCATTTCGAGAAAGCCGGAGTGAAGCCCTGCAAAATGACCAAGGAGTTCGCGCTTGACGAAGGAGAAGAGGTCAAGGCGGGCGAGGCGGTGACGGTCAGCATGTTTGACGGCGTGAAATACGTCGACGTTTCGGGTATCACCAAAGGCCGCGGTTTTGCGGGCGTTGTGCGCCGCTACCGTATGCGTGGTGGTCCGATGACGCACGGTGGCCACTCGAAGCGCCGCATCGGTTCAATCGGTGCGCGTGATCTTCCGGGTTGGGTTGAGAAAGGCAAGCGGATGCCGGGTCACATGGGCGCGGTGAACCGCAAGTCGAGGAACCTCGCTGTAGTGCAGGTTCGCGGCGAAGAGAACCTGATTTTGGTGGCCGGCTCTGTGCCGGGGCCGAAGGGTGCCGTAGTCATTATCAGGAAAGCCCTGAAGAAATAGGGGTTGGAGAACCGATGAGCACGATCAAAGTGTTTAATCCGGCCGGCGATGCCGCAGGCGAGATGACCGTTGCGGACAATCTCCTGGTGCTGGACAAGGGCGAGCAGGCCGTGAAGGACGTGGTGGTGGCGATTCAAAACGCCTTCCGCGCGGGCACGGCGTCGACTCTCCGCAAGGGTGAGGTTGCCGGCAGCAACAAGAAGCCTTGGCGCCAAAAGGGAACAGGCCGGGCCCGTGCGGGTCTGCGTCAGAGCCCGGTGTGGCGTGGTGGCGGTGTGGCTTTCGGGCCCCATCCGCGTGATTTCTCGCAGAAGATCAACCGCAAGGTTCAGCAGTTGGCGTTCACCCGTGCGCTGAGCGATAAAATCGCCGGCGGGCAGGTGACGGTGATCGAGAAGTTTGACCTTCCCGAACCGAAGACCAAGCTTTTGATTGCGACCCTGAAGAAGCTGGGCGTTGACCGTTCGACGCTGATCGTTCTGGATCAGTACGAAGATGCGGTCATGTTGGCCGCGCGGAATCTGCCAAAGGTTGAGGTTGTCAGTGCGGAGGAAGTTGATGTATATTCTCTCCTCTTTTACCGCACGCTGGTTGCCACGAAGGCAGGATTTGCGGCGTTGACGGCCCGCATGAAGAGCAAGACGACGGAGGTGGGCGCATGAAGCACGCCGGAATCATCCGCAAGGTCCAGATAACGGAAAAGGGCACGCAACTTGCCTGCGAAAACCAGTACATTCTCGAGGTCGCACCCGCTGCGAACAAGATCGAGATTAAAAAAGCTGTCGAGACGCAGTTCGGCGTGCATGTGCTGGCGGTCAGAACTCAGCTTTACAAGGGCGCTTTGCGTACGTTGCGCAATCGCCGCGTGGTCCGCGATTCCAGTTGGAAGCGCGCGATCGTCACGGTGAAGGCAGGCGAACGCATCGAGACCGTTTAACGCCGCCAGAGAGGATAATTGGCCATGGGGCTCAAGACATTCAAACCGAGATCCGAAGGACTGCGACATCGCGTCGCTCCGACCTTCGATGAAATTACCGAGGTTAAGCCTCTTCGCAGGTTGACCGAGGCGACCAAGAGTACGGCCGGCCGGAACAATCAGGGCCGCATCACGACACGTCATCGCGGCGGCGGTGTTAAGCGCCGTTATCGCATCGTTGACTTTCGTCGCGATAAGGTCGGTATTCCCGCTCGCGTTGAGGCGATTGCCTACGATCCGAACCGTTCCGCAAACCTTGCC
>CAZTDL010000878.1:0-1837 GCA_964612775.1 uncultured Lentisphaeraceae bacterium | reverse complement strand
AGGGTTTGACGCAACCTTTTATCACCACATCGCGGCCTTTGTCGGCGTCTTGGCCGCAGCCAGAATCACGGATTTTCTGACGTATAAAATGAAACGCATACGCGTGATTGTCTCCATGCTGGGTTTGTTCGCGGGCGCGCCATTTATCTGTCTCATGGGCAAAAGCGGTTCTTTGCCGGTTCTCTATGTCGCGCTGGTGTTGTTCGGCTTTTTCCGCGGGGTTTATGAATCCAACCTCTGGGCGTCCCTTTACGACATCATCGACGTCCGGCATCGGTCTGCGGCTACGGGTTTTATGCTGGCGTTCGGGCTTGTCATCGGAGCGCTGGCCCCTTACATCCTCGGTATTTTGAAACCCGCTTTCGGTTTGGCCAACGGGTTTGCCTGCCTGTCGGCGGTCTACGTGTGCTCAGGTTTGTGCATTCTGATTTCAGTCCTGTTCTTTTACCAAAAGGACCTGCGTCCGACGGCACCGTTGAGCGATGTGTGAAAAAAGTCGAGATACGGAATCGAACGCGCCCGGCACCGACCGCGTGTATGCTGAAGCTGCTTTTTTGAGAAGGAGAAAGATTGAGTATGCCGTATTTTGCAGACTCCGCGCTGACGGCGCGGATCAAACGGTTCGCGCTGACGGAACTGAACGCGGACTTGGCGGGCGTGGCGAACATCGAGCGTTTTAAGGGTGCGCCGCTCATGATGAGCCCGCAAGGCATTCTGCCTGCGGCGCGGTCGGTGGTCGTCATGGCGGTGCATCATCCCGACGCGGCCGTCGAACTGGGCGGCGAGGAGCATCCGCAGAAGATCGGACCTTACTGCATTCAGTACGCCATGAACATGCGGCTGGACGAGATGAGCTACTGCTTGGGACGGTTCATCGAATCGCTGGGCTATGTGGCGGTGCCGATCGTTTCCTCCAACATCTGGCGCTACAAAGGCTATAAGGAATTGAAGGAGCATTTCGCGCCGGACCTGTCCCATCTGCACGCGGCGGTGGCGGCCGGTCTCTCGGAGTTCGGTTACTCGGGCCTGTCGATCACGCCGGAGTTCGGCGCGCGTCAGCGCTATGTTTCAGTCGTCACGGACGCGGTGCTGACGCCCTCCCCGCTGATCGAGCCCGGTTCGGTTTGCGACAACTGCATGCTGTGCAAGAAGGCGTGTCCGACCGCCGCGCTCACCAAGGAGATCGACGGCTGGAACGAGATGGAAGTCGAAGGGAAGGTGTACCGTTACGTCCGCAAGAACCTCTGGCGTTGCGCATGGGGCGAGCACTTCGACCTCGACCTCGACATAAAAATACCCGAGAAAGTGGACGAAGCCGTGATCCTTGACACTGTCAAACGCTTCGGGCGGCGCGGCGGCGAAATGGGTTGCTGCCTCAAGGCGTGCGTGCCCAAGGAGAGGCGCTTCTTCGATAAGTCGTATTGCAAGAGCCCGAGGCGCAAGCGTGACGTGATGCCGCAGTCGGGGCTGGTGTCGCGCGGCTTTTTCGAGAAGCTGCGTGCGCTGACGCAGACGCATGGCGCGTCCTGCATCCTCACCGCATCGGTGGAAGAGCTACGCGCCGCAGGCGTGAAAACGGAGGATACGAAAGCGTATCTGCCGGGCGCGAAAAGCGCGGTGATCGTCTGCTTGGCCGCGGACAGCGAACTCGTGCGGGACGCTGCGGACGTGGACAAAGAATTGGCGCTTGAGATTACCCTGACGGCGGGCGGCTTGCGCGAGACCGCCGAAAAGCTGGCCTTGCAGACCGGCTATGATGTGTCGCGAGAGTTGGAGCGCGCGGGTTATTCCGCAACCGGCGGAACCGAGATTAAAGAGACCGAAGTGACGCAGGCGG
>CAZTDL010000877.1:0-1839 GCA_964612775.1 uncultured Lentisphaeraceae bacterium | reverse complement strand
CGCACATGCTGATGACGGCTGGCGATAATGTCGCCCACATCACGAATCCCGCACGGGACGGCGATATAACCTATACCGTGCCGTTTCTGGGCATGCTCAGATCGGAGGCCGATTTTTTCGCTTCCACACCCTTTATGCCGATTCTTGGGAATCACGACAAGCAGGTCGGTGCGCGCGTCAACAAACGTCCGGGCTTTAGCTCCGAGACGTATGATGTCGAAGCCACGGCGTATCTGAACGTTTTCTCGTTGCCTGACGTGGGATGGAAGTGGGTTTTCACGATTCCGCAGGCGGATGTTACGTTCCTTGCGCTCGACATGCAACATGTGAGCGATTTCGGAACAACGTTTCAAACATGCCATGATTTTCATCGCGGCTCTGAACAGTATGTCTGGTATGACGATCAGACCCGTAAGGCCACCTCGGGATTTGTGGTGACGCTGATGAATGAACAAAGCCGTTGCAGAAGCATGGAAAAGGGCCAATGGCATACGATGTTCAGCCGTGGAACGATGTGTATCACCGGGTTCGGCTATTTCGCCGAACGCGCGATGGAGACAAACGGTTTTCCGTATTACAACACCTGCGCGGCCAAACCGGGCGATCTTTATCGCGATCCTCAGGCTGTGGTGTGCGAGCCGGTCTCGAATTACATGCTGCTGACCTTCGACCGTGCCGCCGGCAAAATGACGGTCGATCTGAAGCGCTTGGACGGCAAGGTAATCGATCGGCAGACGTATGTGAGGCGAGTCGTCAAGAATCAGGAGTAGAAGCGCTCCCTCGCGCTCGTTTGATCCGCTCGGCGTTTTAAGCGGAAAGTCTATAGCGGACTATTCTTCCCAGCGCGTGGCGGAACGGCCATAAGCGATGGCGAGCTTTCTCATTCGTGCTCTCAGGGTGTTCGGCTGTATGCCGAGCAAGGCGGCCGCGCCGTCTGCGCCTTGAATTTTACCGCGTGCCGCGTGCATGGCTTTGCGGATGTGCTCGGCCATTGCGACATCGAGAGTCGGAAGAAAAGCGGGTGCGCTTGTTGTGACGGGCGTCGGTGACGCCGCAGCGGGTGCACTGCCGAGATCGGGGAAGCGCAATTGTTCTCCTCGGGAGGTGATGAGCGCCCGTTCCACCACGTTTTGCAATTCTCGCACATTGCCGGGCCACAGATAGGCTTGGAGTCGGGCCATGGTTTCCGAGTCGGGAGCCGGCGGCATGGGGAGATTCAGTTCGCGGCATTTCTTGTTCAGTAAGTACTGAAGCAGTGCGGGGATATCCTCCCTGCGCTGGCGCAGCGGCGGGATCGTGAGCGGAAAGACGTTGAGTCTGAAATAGAGATCTTCGCGGAAACGTCCTTGCCGGACACGCTCTTGCAGGTCACGGTGCGTGGCGGTAATGACGCGCACATCGGCGTGCAGCGTTTCCGAGCCTCCGACCCGTTCAAATTCCTTCTCTTGGAGAACGCGGAGGAGTTTGACCTGCGCTTCAGGGGAGAGCTCGCCGATCTCGTCGATAAAGATGGTGCCTTGATGAGCGCGTTCGAAACGGCCGCAGCGTTGCGTGGTTGCGCCCGTGAAAGCGCCTTTCTCGTGGCCGAACAGCTCGCTGTCGAGCAAGGTTTCAGGGATCGCGCCGCATTGTACGCGAACGAATGGTTTGTCGCGTCGGAGACTCATGGCGTGAATGGCATGCGCCAAGGCCTCTTTGCCTGTGCCCGTTTCGCCCAGCAGGAGAACCGGGCTGGAGAGCGGCGCGACTTGGTGTATCAATTCCATGATGTGCTTTAAGCCGCCGAATTCGCCGACCAGTACCGCATCGGACGCGGCGCTCAGGTCTTGGCTGAGCGTT
>CAZTDL010000876.1:0-1843 GCA_964612775.1 uncultured Lentisphaeraceae bacterium | reverse complement strand
CTCCAAGCCCGTGCGCACTTTCTCATATTCGTCGGTGCTGACCGGGTAAATACCGCTGAACACCATCGGGTGGACATCCTTGAATCCCGGCAACAGCTCGGTCGCGCCCTCCTTGGTCCATGTCACCGTATCGCCGATCTTGATGTCCGCCGGATCGCGAATGGTCCCGACCAGATACCCGACCTGACCCGCACTCAAAACATCGACCGGCTTCTGGTCCGGACTGAAAATGCCGACCTCGCGCAACTGCGTGGTCTGACCGCTGCCGATGAAAAGCACCGAATCGCCCGCCTTGACGCAACCGTCGACGATCCGGACATACGTGATCACGCCGCGGTAGATATCGAACACGGAATCAAAAACCAAGGCGCGTAGCGGCGCGGCGTTGGCGGCGGTGGTGGGCGGAGGGATACGCGCGACAACCGCCTCCAGCACCTCAGGCACGCCCAGCCCAGTCTTGGCGCTGATAAGCAGGGGATGATCCATCGGGATACCGAGCACATCCTCGATCTGGTGCGAAACATCCTCCACGTTGGCGCCGGGCAGATCGACCTTGTTCAGAACCGGCACGATTTCGAGGTTATTGTCAACGGCCAGATAGGTGTTCGCAACGGTCTGGGCCTCAACACCCTGCGCCGCGTCCACAACCAGGATCGCGCCCTCGCAGGCACCCATGCTGCGGGAAACCTCATAGGTGAAATCCACATGCCCCGGCGTGTCAATCAGATTAAACTGATAGGTCTTGCCGTTCTTCGCCGTATACGCCATCGAGACCGGATGCGATTTGATTGTAATGCCACGCTCGCGCTCCAGATCCATCGCGTCGAGCGTCTGCTCGCGAAGATTACGCAGTTCGATCGCCTTGGTCAGCTCCAATATTCTGTCCGACAACGTGGTCTTGCCGTGGTCAATATGGGCTATAATGCAGAAATTCCGGATATTATCGAGTGTTTGTTCCATATGCTCTTTCGCAACTCTCACGCATCTGCGCCGCCATCGCGCCCATGTCGCTCTGTTTGAAAAGGAAACTTCCCGCCACAAACTGGTTGGCGCCATATGCCGCGCATTGAACGGCGGTCTCCAAATTAATGCCCCCGTCCACCATAATGTCCAAGCCCTTGAAACCGTATCCATCGGCATGCAGGCGTAACTCCCGGATCTTGGGCAACACCTCGCTCATGAACGACTGGCCGCCATACCCCGGATTGACGGTCATAAAAAGCACCTCGTCGCAGAACGGCAGATACGGAAACAGCGCCTTGGCCGGAGTCTGAGGCCGCAACACCAGCCCCGAGCGGACGCCTCTCGCCTGAATCGCCTTAAGTCCGGCCCACACGTCACAGTCGGCCTCGACATGAAACTGGACCGTTTGCGCCCCGGCCTCAATGAAACGGCCGGCATACAGGTCCGGACGCGTCATCATCAGATGCACATGCCGATAGAGCTTCGGACTGACTTTTTTTGAAAGCGTAACCATGTCCGGCCCGAAACTCAGGTTTGGCACAAAATGCGCGTCCATGATATCCAAATGCAAAGCATCCGCGCCGGACGTTTCGACCCGACGGATTTCCTCGGCCAAACGGCCGTAATCCGCCGCCAACAAAGATGGAAGAATCTGAACCTTCATAGGCGCACTAGTATAAAGGAACAGAGTCCCCATTGCAAACGCCGCACCGGGAAATTATGGAGGGCGCGTTGCCTCACAATTCATGACACCGAAAACGGGGCCATGGAGATGTCGAAGCAAGAGAAAAACATGTATTTGGGGGTGATGCGCAGGCGCTATACGGCGATGCGCACGAAGAAGGTGATCTTACCCCGATATTTCGGACAGTAAAAAGCT
>CAZTDL010000875.1:0-1843 GCA_964612775.1 uncultured Lentisphaeraceae bacterium | reverse complement strand
TCTCGATCATACACAACCACAGCGGCAGTCAGTGAAACGGGGATGCGCCCGTTTTCGTTTCGCGTCGGCATCCTTTATTGAAGGCAATAATGAGTTGAGCTATGCTGTACACGATCAATCAACAAGGGAGTTGCATATGGTTGCGCGGCACGGGTTGCTTATTCCGATACTCGCCGGGCTATCTCTTTGGGGACGGGTTTGCGTCGGAGCAGAAGCGAATGCCGTGAAGCCCAATGTGCTCTTCGTCGCGATTGATGACCAGAACGATTGGATCGGCGCGCTTGGGGGCCATCCGTTGGCGAAAACGCCTAACCTCGACAGACTGGCCGAGCGCGGCACGGTGTTTCTCAACGCGCATTGCCAATCGCCGCTCTGCAACCCCTCGCGCACCAGTCTGATGCTGGGATTGCGGCCCACCACCACGGGGATTTATGGACTCGCCCCGTGGTTTCGCACATTGCCCGAACTGCAAGACCGCGTGACGCTGCCGCAGCATTTCAAAGCCAACGGCTACAAAACCTATACGACGGGTAAGGTTTATCACGGCCATCCCGGCGGACCGGCGAAACGGGCCATCGAATTCGACGTCTGGGGCCCGAACGGCGGCATTGGCGTTAAACCGCCGAAGAAACTGATTCCTCCGACACCCATGGGAAACCACCCCTTGATGGACTGGGGCGTCTTTCCTCATCGGGATGAAGACAAAGGCGATTATATCAACACGAGTTGGGCCATCGACCAACTTAAGAGCGCACCGAAAGAAAAACCGATGTTCCTTGCGGTCGGTTACTATTTGCCCCACGTGCCCTGCTACGTCACACGGAAATGGTACGACCTCTATCCCGACGACGATTCGGTGTTGCCCGCGATTCTGCGCAACGACCGCGACGATACGCCGCGCTTCTCGTGGTACCTGCACTGGACATTACCCGAGCCGAGGCTTAAATGGATCGAAGAGAATAACCAATGGCGCAACCTCTGCCGTTCCTATCTCGCCAGTACCAGCTTCGTTGACGCGCAAATCGGGCGCTTGATCGAGGCGTTGAAAGCCACGGGACGCTGGGAAAACACGGTGATTATCGTATGGGGCGACAACGGGTGGCATTTAGGCGAGAAAGGGATCACGGGTAAAAACACGCTTTGGACCGAAAGCACGCGCGTGCCGTTGATTATGACGGGACCGGGTATCGCTGGCGGGCAGCGCTGCACACAACCGGCGGAACTGCTTGACCTCTAACCCACGCTCATCGATCTCTGCGGCCTGCCGAAACGGACGGATCTCGAAGGCCTCAGTCTGTTGCCGCAACTTAAGAATGCGAAGACGCCGCGCGAACGTCCCGCGCTCACCTCGCACAATCCGGGCAACCATGGCGTACGCAGCGAACGGTATCGCTACATCCGTTATGCGGACGGTTCCGAAGAATTTTATGATCTCCGGCAGGATCCGCATGAGGGGCACAATCTGGCGAAAGATCATCGCTTCGCTGAACAGATGGCCGAACACCGGAAAGGGTTGCCGAAACGCGATGCGCCGTTCGCCAAAGGCAGCGCCGAGCGCATCCTGAGTTACGATGAGGATAAAGATGAAGCCGTCTGGGAAGAACAGATCACGATCCATCGCGCAGATCCGATCCCTTAAACCGCAGAAGGCCGCCGCGCAACGCCTCCACGGCACAAATTTTTCCGTTTCGGCAAGAAAAGAACCGTTCCTCCGTTTATTCGCAACACGCGGCGTTAATCTTAAGGCAAAGGCGAAAAACACATGCTCAAACGCGCATTCATGCGGTTGATCGGTTTCGTTTGGATGGGAATCGCGCTGATTCCTTGTCCGAGTTTGTGCGGG
>CAZTDL010000874.1:0-1846 GCA_964612775.1 uncultured Lentisphaeraceae bacterium | reverse complement strand
GTTCCCGATAATCGCGTTGCCGCCCTTGAGCGGTCCCGGATTATAACGGAAACAGACCAACTCGGGCAGTCCTACGGCTTGCTCAAGGAAGGCGATATGCGTGATGTCATCAAGATTGACAACCGACCCCAGCGCCCTCGCCTTAACAAACTCGTCCGCCGGCGTGTCATTCGAGGTGAACATGATCGCTTCGCCGGTCACGCCGACCTTCTCCGACAACAACAGCTCCGGCAACGAACTGCAATCCATTCCGAACCCTTCCTGCTTCAGGATCTTCATCAGAAAAGGATTGGGACAAGCCTTAACCGCGAAATATTCTTTGAAGCCCGGATTCCATGAGAAAGCGGCCTTCAACCGACGAGCGTTCGCACGGATTCCTCTCTCGTCATAAAGATGAAAAGGAGTCGGATAAACCTTCGCGATTTGTTCCAGTTGCGCAAGCGTGAACGGCAAAGTCTTTTGCGTCATTGATAACAGCTCCAAGAGATAAAAGTGTGTGAGTATACCGGTTGGCGCATTTTGAGCGCAACTGGATTCTTGTCATTCGGCTTAATCTTCAACAGCCACAGGCAATCCGGGATAAACCATCGTGATCAGTTTCATCGCATTCCAGTTGGCAAGACGAAAACACCCATGCGATTCGGCCCCGCCGATTTTCTCCGGCGACGGCGTACCGTGCATGCCATACCCCGTCAACGAGAGCCCGATCCAAGCAGACCCAACCGGATTATTGGGCCCCGCCGGTATGACATACTTGGTCGTTTTCGGACAGCCCGGCTCAAACAACTGTGGATCGTACGTATAGTTTGGATTCGGAGCCATTGTTTTGACCAGCAGCTCCCCGTCCGGACGGCGGCTCTTCTCGCGTGCGATGGTACAGGGAAACAACGCGATCAGCTTGCCCTCGCCGTTGAACGCGGTAATCTCCGTTCTCGATAAGGCGATACGGATCGACCGTGCCCTTTCAGGTTTCGCACAGGCACAGTCGGGTAATAGGACCTCCGTTCCCGCCGGCGGATTAGGCCACGCCGACTCCGGATTCAGACGCTCAATCGTCCGCATCGAGGCGTGTCCCTTTTCCGCCAACATTTCCTGAACGGTTTCGTACGACATTGAACGTAATTTGGCCCGTTCCTCCCACGCCAACGGTACAGGACCGATAGCGGCCAAATCGTTCGTCGTAATCGTATAGCGGGTCAGCACATTCGTATCGCCTCCCAACGCCTCCAGAACGGACGCGTCAGGAATCCCCGTGGGTGCACGCCCGTTCAGAGTCTGCCATGTCACCAGTGCGATTTCGGTCCGCGCCCCCCACACGCCGTCCACGCAGTTGCATGACAGATGCTGCCGATCAAGCAACACCTGCAGCGCCAACGTGTCGTAGTGATAGCCCGAACGGTATCCAGCAAAACGACTCGACGGTTCTTCCTGCGCGGCAAGGGAAAAAACCACGGCCCACACGCTCATCAAAAAAACCGATTTCGACGTCATCATTATGTTTAAAGAATAACAGGATTAGGGTATCGGTGCCAATCACGAACCCTTTGCCGATCATGAAATCGCGTTGGATGTCCAAGGCAATCATACCCGACCCCCGCAGGCGAGTATGGCCAAACAGGAAGAATTCGACTATAGTGTTTGACACGAAAGGAAAAGACTATGTTCCGCACGTTGGCAGCAGCATCGACCGCAATCGCTTTCTCCCTTTCCGCACAGCTCTTATTGGCGGAAGAGTCCCAAGCCCCGAAATGTGACGCCTCAACGGGTGTCTGCACCGACGCCCCCCCCGCAATGCGGCAGCCGGCGGCAAGCAGATATGGGCTCACTCACGGCTCTTCACCGACGC
>CAZTDL010000873.1:1091-1851 GCA_964612775.1 uncultured Lentisphaeraceae bacterium | reverse complement strand
GACGCCGGAGAATGCCCGCACGACGGCAGAAGTCTTGGTTATGACGGATCTTTGGGGTGTACACACGCACGGCACCAAGCAAATCAGGATGCTGATGAAAAATTTCCGTGACGGGCGCATGGATGTTGCCGCCCGTGCGGAATGTGTCGGCGAGGGTCCCGGCTGGGCTCACTTCGACGGCCACCACAGCATGCCGATGCCGACGTCGGTTCTGGCCATGCAGACGGCGGTTGACAAGGCGAAACAGACCGGGATCGCCATCGGCACGGTCCGCAACAGCGGGCATTACGGCGCCGCCGGTTACTACGCGTGTCTGGCGGCCCGGCAGGGGAGGATCGGTCTCAGTCTCACCAACGTGGATCCCGGCGTCGCCGCGCCGGGGTCGCGCGGGGCCGTGTTGGGCACGAATCCGTTCGCCTACGCCGTGCCGGCGGGCGAGGAACCTCCCATCATGCTCGACATCGCCACCAGTGTTGTCGCCGCGAGCAAAATCTATGCCTTACGCCAGCTCGGCAAGCCGCTTCCCGAAGGCTGGATCGTGGACGGCGACGGCATTCCCACGATCGATCCGGGAAACTATCCGTTGGCGGGGGCGCTCCTGCCGATGGCGGGGCACAAAGGATACGGCCTCGGACTGCTGGTCGAAACACTGACCGTGCTGTTGCTGGTACTGGTACTTACGCGTGTGCCCGGTTTCGCACGCTATTCCAGTACTGCTGAAAAAGTCCGCGATGCCTCTGTAGCCCTGTTCGCCGGCTTC
>CAZTDL010000873.1:0-1081 GCA_964612775.1 uncultured Lentisphaeraceae bacterium | reverse complement strand
CATGTTGAGCGGCGGCGCTTTCGGCAAAGATGTGCTCAGTTGGGTTTTCGGCGATGCGGCTCCCGTCAATCAGTCGCACACCTTTATCGCGATCAACGTGGCCGCGTTCGAGCCGGTCGCGGAGTTCAAACAGCGGATGGATGTTCTGATCCGGCAGATCAAGGACGCGCCCAAGGCGCGGGGTGCCGAGCGCATCTATCTGCCCGGCGAAAAAGAATGGGAGCATCGCGAGGAAGCGCTGGCTCACGGCTTGGATCTTCCCGAAGATGTGTGCGACAGCTTGCGCGGATTGGCCGATGACGCGGGAATGAAAGTTTCGTGGCTGGAGGCGTGTTGATATGCGTGAAAAGAATGTTTTGCGGAAGCGGCTTGTTGCCGCAATGGCCGGTGCGTTGCTGTTGGCCGGGCTCTCGTTCGCCCAAGTCGCGATGGGTCAAGAAACGTGTGCGTCAACGGCGGTCCTTTCACTCGACGGCCCCGGCTGGCTCCTTGCGATCGACCCGAACAATGCGGGCCGCGAACAGAAGTGGTGCGAGAAAGCGAGCGGCGAGGCCCGGCAAATAAAGTGCCCATCGATCATTCAAGACGCGTTTCCCGGATATCACGGCGTGGCTTGGTACTGGCGCGATTTTCTGTTGCCCGACAATCCCCGCGCCGAAGGCCGCACGCTGTTGCGTTTCTGGCAGGTCGATTATTTGGCCGACGTCTGGGTCAACGGCATCCATGTCGGTCGGCACGAGGGAGGCGAAGATCCGTTCGTGCTGGACATCACCGACGCGGTCAAGCCGGGGGTATCCCATCTCTTGGCCGTGCGCGTTCTTAACCCGACGCGTGAGCCGATCGACGGCCTTTCGTTGTCGGAGACGCCGCGCCGCAACAAGGCCTATCCGCCGACGGCGGGCAGCGACTACAACTATGGCGGCATCACCGATGCGACGGAACTCCTGCTGACGCCGTCGGTGCGGATCGAGAATCTTTTCGTCCGGCCGGACCCGAAGACCGGACGCATCCGCGTTCAAGTCATTCTCCGCAACGCCGGAAAATCGGTCGTCACCGGAAAGATCGGGTTTTCCGTCGCGCC
>CAZTDL010000872.1:0-1854 GCA_964612775.1 uncultured Lentisphaeraceae bacterium | reverse complement strand
CGCATGCCCCAGCCGGGTCTCAAACCGCGCGCGGCAACCGTCGCAGAAACAGGAAGAGGAGTCTGGATAGCGGATGTAATCGAAATGCACACCGTCCACATCATAGTTTCGCACGATCTCCAGCATCGCGGCCACCTCCTGATCCTGATTCGCCGGATGGGACGGGCAAAGCCATTCATTCTTCATCTCGCCGCTGAACAGTTTCTGCACGCGCCCTTCCGCAACCATGCGCGCCGCAAAGGCCTTCGGCGCTTTGTTGGACATATTCCAGTTCACCTTCCACACATGGCATTCCACGCCGTATTTTTTGCAGGCCGCCAGACACAGCGCCAGTTGATCGCCCTTTTCCGACAGCCGGTCATATTCCGGCAACACGCCCGAAGGATAATAGGCCGTACCGCCCCACAGCATGTTCGGCAAAATCGCTTGAAAACCATTCTCCTTGAGAAAACGGATCGCCTTGTCCCAATTTTGATCGCGCAGGCCGAATGCGCTATGGCACCAAAAAGCGCGATGCTCACCCTTGCGCGGCGTCCGCGTCATGAGCCACGCGCGCAAAGCGGCCTCCGACGCACGTCCGCTGGCGTCGGCACTTTCGATCCACTGTCCTTTTGCCATCAACGCTTTGGCCTCGGCCCGCTCCTTTTCCGCGCGGGAGAATTCCAAGCGCGACGACGACGTGGTTTTTTCGTTGCGGAAGGCCGTTCGAAATGACTCAAACGCCGTCGCGTTGCCGATCACACCGATCCGCTCAAACGCCGTCTCGGCCGTTCGCCGCCAGACATCCGGCACCAGATCGCCAACCACCGCGCGCATCAGCGCAAGGGAATCGTTGCCCGCGCCCCCGAACCAGACATGCCCAATAAACGTACCCGCCGGCGTAACGGTGATTGCGGGATACACCGTATCAACGCCTTTGCCGTCGCGCCACACGGCCACCACGCGGGCTTCATGATTCTTTGCCGGTGCCGCCAGCGTGGTGCGCCATGAGTTCTGCGCCGCAAACGCCGGCTGCGCCTTCAGCCCCTTCTCCGTGCGCACAAACCCGGCAAAAGCGCTGTCCTTTTCCGCCACAGAGTCCACTTGCCGGAGTCCCATAAGATCCCCGACCTCCTTGGACAACGTGTAGCAGGTCAGAAGTTTTCCGCCGCGACCGACAAATGACGTGATCTGTTGCATCGCCTCTGACGGAACACGCGGGTTATAGGGCAGAACGACCAATTTCACGCCAACGAACAACTCCGGCGTCAGATCAAGATCGGAAACCTGCGCCGAATCGATACCCAGCCGGTCAAACGTCGACGACACCGTGGCGGCATACGTGCCGAATGACTTGCCCTCGTCCCCCGAACCCCTCACATTCGAATCCGCCCGAACCACGAGCGCTTCGGGTTTGCCGCCCGCAAATCCGAGATTGGCCATCGCGCAAAAAGTGTCCTTCTCGCCGCAACGCCACCCGGACAACCGCAAGGTATCCACAGCGCCCCATCCCGAGCTCTGACCCTCCAGGCTCGCATCGGCCTTGTCGATGACGATCCGTTGCCAACAGCCTTGGCGATCTGGGCAGAACGAGGCATGATACCAACCTTTGCCGCTGTGAAAATAAAGACTGAAAGAGGCGAACGGCGTCAAGTCGGGACAATAGAAATCAAACTGGATACCCTTGGCCAGCCGAAGGTCGGCTTTGAGTTTAATATCCCAACTGACCCGCTCGTGGCGTGTTCCAACGAAATTCACCGGCAGCCGGACATATCCCGCATCCGACCATTCAGCAGGCAGCGACCCACTCATCGGCACGAAAAAATTCTTTAGGACCGCAGGCTTGCTCGCTCCCGACCACTCATCAAAGAGAGC
>CAZTDL010000871.1:0-1855 GCA_964612775.1 uncultured Lentisphaeraceae bacterium | reverse complement strand
TGCACCCAAGAAGGCTTCAGTCAGTGCGATCGATATCGCGTTGTCGGGCAGATCCCACATAACGCCGTGTCCCCCGGGATAGAAGACGGCTTCGAAATCGTCGGCGGAAACATCGACCAGCTTTTTTGTGTTCGCAGATCAGCCTGTGCCACGGGGTCAGTGCGGAAACGCGTTGCCGCTTCGGTGAGGTTTTCGGGTAACTCGCTTTTCGGATCGAACGGCGGCGGACCGCCCTTGGACGAGGCCAGCGTGACCGCAACTCCGACATCCTTCAGCAGATAATAGGGCGCAGCGAATTCCTCCTGCCAGAACCCCGTCTTTTTTCCTGTTTCGCCAAGCTTGTCATGAGAGGTGAGAACAATAAGAATTTTTATTTTTCGAACATAGAGGATGGCAGGATGTTGGGATATGGGGTAAAACCCTAACGGATTAGAGCTTTCAAAGAATAGCCTCACGGCGGTGTTTGGACGTATCCCTGTTGGACCAACTGGATCACGCGCACCACAGCGCCGCCGTTGACTTTCACTCCGGGCGACAAATCTTCGTTGCTCCAGTGGTGCGCTTTCATGGAGACCGCGCACTCTTCGATCTGTACGCCGTTTCATAAGGTCGGCCCGTAGACCCTTGTGAAATTGCCGGTGGGGTGACATGGCGATAGGCGTTTCTGTTATTTTCTGGAACGGTCCGTACCGATGCTGTTCCTTCGAAAAATCATCCGCATAGGGTGGATACGGGCAATCAACCGCTTTTTTCTCCCGGTTCGGATAGTCCTTCTCCAGTCCACTCATCTGCGGTCAAGGCTGCCGATGAAGCCCGCAAACTTGACCATGCCTCGAAGGCGACACCGCGAAAGCCACGGCTTGGCTCAGTCGTTCGCGTCGTTTCACGGGCTAGCTTCTTTTCTTTCTGCCTGAACCGCTTGCTTTGCCGCCTCCGCTCAGTTTGTTTACAGTGGCCCAAGCGCGGGCTTCAGCGGTTTTTACGCTGCAGCCCTTGTTTTCGTAGCTGGCTTCGATGTGCTCTGCCTGACGCCTTTGTTTGTTCGTGTAACTGGATTTGTCGCCTTGAGGCATGGGAGAATCCTCCTTCAGGCCTTAAGAAAACGCAACCGGTCGGCGTTGAATGTGTGCCAGCCATGCCGTGTGTGGCCCGTCTTCATAGATCTTCATGGGCGCGTGGGAGCGTCAGAAAGACCCGTTGGTTCTTTCTCGGGCGGCGGAGTTGAGCGGCCTGCCGACGATCTGCTCGTCGGTATCGCTGCCGGGCATGTTGATTAATCCTCTTTCTCGGATTCTCTGGCGGCTTGCAGCATTTGGTCATGCTCCGCTTCGGCGTTGCCTTGTTCAACAAGCTGGGCGGTTTGGCTTCGCCCCTCGCAATCCTCGCCTTCTTCGCCGGGTAACTCTGGGACTTGGCGTCCGACCGAGCCGGGCACAATATTCCAACGTTCAGATTCGGGCACGGATTCAAGAACGGCGTCCTTGGGGTCGCCATCCGGCTCACCCGACAATTCCCGTTTAGCTTGTTCCCAATCGGCTTTCGAGACGTCTTGTGCGAAACGACCGTTGATAATGGCCAATTCAACCGCACGCTCCCGCACCATCCTGCGGGATACCGTGCCAATCCCGATGAAATTATCGGTTATTGCACCTTTGTGGATCGGATTATAATTCATGTGATGACGACTCCACGTTTAGCGTAGGGTTACGCGGTTTTCCCGATGAAGAATAGAAAAATGGGTGTAGTGATTCGACAGCCAAGCGTCTCAGGGTCACCTTCGTTGCCGCATTTACTGATGGTGTTCCAAGGTTTCCGGCTGGGTGCCGCTGAGGACTTCCTTGGCGCGAATGACTTC
>CAZTDL010000870.1:0-1856 GCA_964612775.1 uncultured Lentisphaeraceae bacterium | reverse complement strand
AGGGTTTATGACAGGGAATTACCGCCTCGCATCGGGTGGAAGCGAAACAAATTCCTCCATCCGACAGGAAACACGGCTCGTAATCGGCTGCGGGCAAATCGATCCGTTCGCGCAGCCTTTCCGGGATCGCGTTGCTCGTAAGCAGCGTCGAACCAGGTGTGAGCATCCAGAACCGCTCGGCGGCCGCGCCCTCAAGAACAGGACTGAACGTCAGTTTCCGAATCTTCCGCGTCACCATGTCCATTGAGTAAAGATGGTAGTCATCGCCGTTTCGCTCCTCAACCTGGAAGCGCCACGGTACGCGACGCTGTGAGCCAGGTCCCACGCGATAAGCATCATTGCTGTTATAGGAGTCGCGCATCGAGAACAAGAGCGTCCGCGCGTCAGGTGACAGGGCCGGATCACGCACGCAACCTTCGGGACGCGCCACGAGCGTCTCGCTCGTAACGGAACCGTCGGGAGCCAACGACAACCGGCACATCGCGCCCCCCTTTGTCCAGTTCCTAGGCCGACCGTCGGAGAGGTCATCGGTGACGACGGCGGTTACCGACGCCTCGGCATCGCCTCCCATCGTATAATGTTTCGTGTAAATGATGGCGGGCGCCTGCGCGACCAGTTTTGCCAACCGTTTTGCGCGGCGTTTCGCGCAGAGATCCAAATAAATCGCGCGACATCGCGGATCGCGCCCGCAGATTCCGTCCGGCAATGTCGGCATCGTAATTCCCAGTTCCTTCGCAACCTTGGCGATGAGTTCCCGCTCGAAATCAGCGTTTTTGTCCGTAACGAATGCTTGTGTGAACCGGTCAATGCCGCAATCCTGCATCAACCAATCCTTTTCAAGCCGCCAGAGGGGAAAGGCCGTTGTGCCAACGTTTGCGACCGGCTTGTCGGCGGGAAGGGCATCGAACAGGGAAACTTCCGCGATATCCGTCACGTACTGTCCCGTGTACCCCGATTCGGGATGCCCCCACGCCCGCAGGGGCGAAGACACCCATTCGCGGTAATTGCCCAACCCCCGAATTGCACATTCACACGATTCGGTCACACGAACGCCAAAATAACGGCTCATGGTTAACGGCCACTCAATGAAGGCCGAGTCACCACAGAAGATGACGGGCAAGGTCACATTCGCGATAAGCGTCCTGCTGCCGCATTTGCCCGCTGGGTCGGAACAAGCGAAAACGGTAAGCGTATGCGGCAGACGGCAAAGCCAACGCGATGGTTGGGCCACAAGGCGCATACCCCGTGTAGCCCGCACCGCACCGGCGTCAAGAACAAAAGTCGCGGTGACGGGCGAGTCCCCGTTAGGCGGCAATGTCTTCGAATCCTTCCCGCCACGCGTATCGTCAAGCAAGGATGCCCATGTAGACAGATCGCCGTCAATCATCGCTTCCGCGCCATGGCTCGGGGTGGTCTCCCCCGAGACCGACACCGCTACAGGCCGCCATTCCTCAGCACCTGCGGCGCAGACGTACGCCACGGCAAAGGCCACCGCTAACAGACTTCTTGTTTTCATTGGATCTTCGCAATCTTTCATGGATTAACCCCCTTTTTCTAAAGGTTAATCCACGCCCGCCCGCCAGCAGCCAGTGTTACACTGGCTACTGGCGGGCAGACTATTCATTTCGTGCGCTAAACTACTATATCCTTATTCGATCACGGAAGGACCCTGATAACGCGTAACCCCATCACGCTAAACACAGCTCCCGGGGCAACGTTAAGTCGGGTCGACGACGTGCATTGCGAGGCGTTCAGATTGGCCCCCCAACAGCCACCCCGATCAACGCGGAAACCATCCGAACTTGATGCCGGGCCAACAGGATCCGTCGCCGGCGCCGTTCCAAGGTTTCCTTTCC
>CAZTDL010000869.1:0-1860 GCA_964612775.1 uncultured Lentisphaeraceae bacterium | reverse complement strand
CGTATATGACAACAACCAGGAGTATTAAAGCGGCAAGCGCCTTAAGATATTTTTTACGTGCGTCATTCATTTTCAACCCCTCCTAACGTGAGCGACCTTCGGCCCCCTGAACCAAAGGCGAAGGGGCGTTCGGAGGAGCGCATTGTCGTTCTCCCTCTTCCGCTGACCGCATTCTATTGATCGCAGGCTCAAACCCGAGCGTAGCGGATAATCGGCGCCATTGCTCGGAGGTTGGGATGTCTCGCGGCACGCCAAGACCTTCTTCATACATTGTGGCTAAGTACATCTGAGCCTTTGCATCGCCTCTGTGAGCGGCAAGGACGAACCACTTATGCGCTGACACGTAATCCCGCCTCACTGCGCGCCCATGAAAAAACAGTTCACCCAGATTCCGTTGAGCCATCACGCACCCTCGTTCCACAGCCCGAGTACAGTAGTAAACCGCTTTCGTTTCGTCTTTCTCGGCACCCTGTCCGTTGAGGTAAAGGACCGCCAGGTCATTACATGCCTCGGGCATGTCCAGATCGGCAGCCCTCTTCAGCCATATGATTGACTCTTGTACATCTTTGGCGACGCCAAGACCGTCCCGGTACATGACACCAATGCTTCTGATTGCGCGGGGAAATCCCTGTTGAGCGGCTTCCCTGTAAAGCCGCATGGCTCTCCGGTAGTCTTGCGGAAAATATTTGCCTTCTTCGTGCATGAAAGCGAGGCACTGTTTGGCCGGTGCGTTTCCGGCGTCAGCCGCCTTTTGCAGCCAGTATGCCGCCATCGGATAGTTTCCTGAAGCATGAAAGGCCAAGCCGACTTCAAACTGTTGAGTCACATCACCGGTTTCGGCTGCGGTGACCAGCCTAGAGAAGCGTTGCTCATCGGGCAGATTCCCCCGCTTACTGCATCCGGCGGCACAAAAGCTGAGGCTGATAATGAGTATTCGTGTCTGATGTTTCATAATTGCACAGCAATCAGCCACCCCTGCAAGGCGCGGCAGCGCCATAACATGGGGGGCGGGCTAGACTGGTTTCAGTTTCTTTCGCTCTCTCTTGTCGTCCATCCTCTGCGCGCGGGCTTTGATCGGCTTGATCTTTCTCGCCTTCATCTCACACTTTTGAAAGTGTGAGAGGCCTTTTGTATCGACCTTCTCGATCTGAGTTGTCCAAGGCCTTCTTGATCGTTTTTTCCTCCGGATCGAACGTTGCCCGCCATGTACGGTATCCCGCTGCCAAAGAAAGCGGGGTCGGCACTGTCATCCGGGTGACAAGACAGCACGCATCTTCGACCTGCATAGCGAAAAAATCACTTCCCGCAACTTCGTCGTCTCTCGTCCAAAAAGAAAACAAACGCCTATTCCGAAACTTGTCACTTCCTCACCGACCTGTTCGCGCCAGAGGTCTGTTGCGCCACTTTGGAGATACAACTCAACCAAGTCCTCGTTGGGACCGTAGTTGACATCAAAATAATTGTTCCGGTTCGTTTCGTTTTCGAGCCTGTTATAAATGTTATCGAAAATGTCGTCAACGGCGATCTTGCCGTTCCCCCGTGAAAAGCCGAATTTCAGGATGGCTGTTGATCACATTCCGGATACCGTCTTGGTTTTGTTTCCAATACTGCTTGGCCATCGTTTTAAAAACGTCGGAGTCCAGTTCTACGACCGAGGGCGGCGCGTCGGCCGTATCGGGAACTGACTGATGCGCAAGGATGCGAAAGAAAACCGCGCATTCACGGTCTGATTGTCAGGCTCACCAAGAAATAGCGGCCATACGCAGAACCATATTCTCAAGGTCAACAAGATCAAAAAGCCGGAGCCGCTTCGCGTCGGACGCGAGATCCGGGTTCTGAAAAATCGGTTTTCGAGTTGAC
>CAZTDL010000868.1:0-1866 GCA_964612775.1 uncultured Lentisphaeraceae bacterium | reverse complement strand
GAGATTCCGGAAGGTGCAGAGCCTGACCACGTTGCTGTTTCCCCAAGAAAAAAGTCCGGCGCAGCGCTTGGCCATCCAATTCATGTCTTCGAAAAGGCAGTTTTCCACGCGGGCGCCGTTTCCCCGAATCATCATTCCGCACCACCAGCTCGTAGCGAACCGACAGTCCTCGGCGATAAAACGGTCGCCTTTTACAAATACGCCCGCCGTGCCGTTCTCAGGAATGCCCCAACAGGAAGCCAAGCTTTGGCCTCGCTTGTTCGCGGGCGTGTCATTCGCATTGTGCCGGAAGGGCGAGATATATTCGAATACGCATTTTTTGAAGAAAACGTCATTCCCTTTTACTTGGACGGCTGCGGCCTTGAAGCGCAGATTCTCAAATCGGACTCCGTTGCCTGAAACGACTGCCCCATACAATCGCGTTCGCAACTCATAAACGCCCGCGCCTCCGGTCGGAGGTATCAAAAACACTTGGGTCCCGTCCGAATACCACTCGCCAGGCGAGTCAAGGACCGCTTTGGCTCCGATCATGTAGCCAAGCCCCTTTCCCTGCCCGTATTTTCCCATGAAACCGGAGGAAGCGTTTTCGGCGTTGACTCGGATGTTACCGTCTTCTCCGATAGCGGTGATGGGCAACGTGAGAGAATACCAGCTCGACAGCTTTTCCCCTCCGCTATGCAGGCCAACGTAGTATCCGTCATTCAGTCCGGCGAACCGTTTCCGGCCATGGTTGATAAAATTGACCGTGCTTTCCGAAGTGATGACACTTTCTTCCCAGTCCATGTTCGAGGTCATCGAAGATGTCTTATTTGGATGACGCGCCTGCATCATGTAATGATCGCCGGAGAAAACGTCGTACACCGGAAGGCCAACGGCTTTTGTCATCCCTCTATGGTTGTTGACGACACAGGGCCGCATCGCGCCGGCTTCATCGCATCCCGTCACGACCACCCGTCCTTGTCCGCGTAGCGTCACACGGCTCTGTCTCACATCAATACACTCTCGATAGATACCGGCGCCGACGACACAGATATCCCCTTCCCTCATGGCGGCGAGTGCGGCGGATATGGTTTTGAGCGGCTTGTCCGGGCCAACTTCAAAAAGTTCCGTCGCCTCGGCCACTAGGGGCATGTGCGACAGACCGATAGAGAGTAACGCGGCAATCAAGTTCTTTTGCATATCTTTTCCTTGCCGGACGTCGGGTGCCGCGAACGCGCGTTGGCGCCTTCCGAGGACACGCTTGATAGGGATTCAGCAGCCATTCATAAAAAGATTTAAGCTTGATGACTCGATAAAACCAGCCTAAATAGCCTGCGGGACCAGTCGGGGTGAAAGATCGGAAAGACGGGCACTGAAGTTTTCCTGCGGTGCGGATCGTCCCGCCGTTACGGGCGGGCTGCGGAAAAAAAAGAACGTCCGGCACGCGGCGGCACCGGACGTGGCGAGTCTGCTGGAAGCGGCGGTTACGCGAGGGTGATCGCCTTCTCTCCGGACCAGAGTCCGTGGATGTTGCAGTAGGCCGTGGCGTACAGCGTGCCCGAGACCGCGAACTTGGCGCGGACCGAGAGCGTGCTGTCGGTGTAGGCCGGTCCCTTGTCGGGTCCCTCGACGGAAGCGCCGTGCGCGCTGAACTCGCAACGGGTGATTTCGATCGAGGTTTTGGCGCCCGTCGGAACGAAATGGAGCGCGATCCACGTGATATGGTGGTTCGTGGTGTTCGGGTGCGCGATCTCTTTGCCGACCGTCACCGTGATGGCCAGAGCCTCTCCCGCTTTGGCGGTGTCTGCGCACTCGATGACGGGTACGTGCTTCTCGTGAAGTGCAAAATAAAACGCACGCTTTCGGAAAAAGAAGAAAAGGCGGGAA
>CAZTDL010000867.1:0-1866 GCA_964612775.1 uncultured Lentisphaeraceae bacterium | reverse complement strand
GGCGGTGAATGGCAAGAAGGTGTCGGTGCCGTCCATGATCCTCAAAGTGGGTGACGTCATTGAAGTGCGTGACCGTCCGTGCAGTCGGGACTATGCTACGCGTAGTCTCGAGGCCGCCACCACCCAGCAGAGGCCCTCGTGGCTCTCTCTGGACCGGAAGGCGTTCCGTGCGGAAATTTTGAGTCTCCCGACGCGCGAGCAGATCGCACCCGTCGTGGACGAGCAGGCTATTGTCGAATTGTATTCGCGCTAAGCGAAGATGTACTGATGGCCGCCGCTTTTTAATAGGGTGCGCGGCCTGAAAGGACGGAAACATGCCGATTCGTTTGAGTCGTTTTGAAATGCCCCGGCGCGTGCAGAAGGAAGAGAACACCGCAACGGCAACTTATTTGCGTTTCGTTGCGGAGCCGTTTGAGGTTGGGTACGCCCGTACCGTCGGTAACTCTCTTCGTCGCGTATTGCTCTCTTCGATTGAAGGGGTTGCAATCACTTCGATCAGAATCAGCGGCGCGAGCCATGAGTTCTGCGCGCTGCCCGGCGTGAGCGAGGATGTCACGGACATCATCCTCAATCTCAAACGCGTACTCCTCAAGAGTGTCAGCCGTAACCCTGTTTGGCTCAAGCTGAATAAAAAGGGGCCCTGTGTGGTGACGGCTGGCGATTTCGCCGAAGATAATGCGGTCGAGGTCCTGAACCCTAATCAGCACATCGCTACGCTTGACACGGACGGTACGCTGGAGCTTGAGGCTGAGATCCGCACGGGACGCGGATTCTGCCCGGCCGAGGGCAACAAGACCGATGAGCAGGAGATCGGGCGTATTCCGATCGACAGTATCTTTTCGCCGGTTGCGCGTGTGAATTTCCTCGTGGAAAATACGCGCGTTGGTCAGCGGACCGATTACGAGAAGCTCATTCTCGATGTCTGGACAGACGGACGTGTCTCGCCGGATGATGCGGTGAAGACCGCCGCCGCCGTGTTGCGTCACCATCTCGATGTCTTTGTCGACTACAGTGAAGAGGTGCTGGAGTTCGAGGAGTCGGAGAAGAAGGTGGACGAAGAGCGTGATCGTCTGCGTCGCATTCTGAATATGAGCGTCAACGAGATCGAGCTGAGCGTGCGTGCCGCCAACTGCCTGAACAATGCCAACATCACGACCGTTGGCGAGCTGGCGATGAAGACGGAAGCCGATATGCTGAAGTATCGTAACTTCGGCAAGAAGTCGCTCAACGAGATCAAGGATAAGCTAACCGAGCTGGGGCTCTACCTCGGATATAAGTTTGATCCCGATCTGCTTGAAGGAAACAAGTAAACTGTTTGAGGTTTTAAGACATGCGTCATCACAGAATTGTTAAAAAGTTCGGACGTTCTACGTCGCATCGCCAAGCGCTCATGAAGAGCTTGGTGACGAACCTGATTTTGCAGAGCAGCATCAAGACGACGCTGCCCAAAGCGAAACAGGTCCGCAAGGACGCCGAGAAAATCGTTACGCTCGCCCGCAAGGGAACGTTGGCGGCACGCCGTTTGGCGGCGTCTCGTTTGCAGCAACCCGAAGCCCTGCAGAAGCTGTTCGATAGCGTCGTTCCTTCAATGGATGGGCGCAACGGCGGCTACACCCGTATCGTGAAGCTTTGCCAACGCGGCAGCGACGGATCTGAAATGTGCTTATTGCAGTGGGTCGTGCTGCCGGTCAAGGCCGAAACGGATGCCGTTTCAACACCTGCCGCTCCCGAAGCCGAAGCCGAGTCGACGAAGGCGTAAAAAACGCATCGCGCATTGCGCGTCGTGCGCAAAAAAAGGCGGACACCGTAAAAGGTGTCCGCCTTTTTTTTGCAATCATGGGGCCCTGCTGCGGGAGGGTGCTGACG